>JAJXZZ010000052.1 GCA_021779795.1 Acidobacteriota bacterium
GCCAGCCGTTCGCGCAGGCCGTCTTCTCGGTCTGGCTCGGCAACAAGCCGCCCACGTCCGGCCTGAAGAACGGCATGCTCGGCCGCAAGTAGCGGCGCGGGGTCACCGGCGCCGGAGGCTGATCGCGAGGCCGCTGGCGCCGATGGCGACGAAGATCACCGCCTGCACCAGCACGCGGTAGACGATCGGCGACTCCGACAGCGCGCTCCACATGAAGTACCCGCCGAGCAGCGCGAGCAGGGAGTACACCGCGTACATCAGCGACCGCGACGTCGCGCGCGCCCTCGGCGTGTCGGTCCCGCAGTAGCGGGCGAACGCCACCAGCCCGCACATCGCCACGACGTCGAGCCCCGCGAAGAGGAGCCAGAACCACCGGGCGTGCGCCGAGGCGGACGCCGTGCCGATGGCGGGCGTCATGATTCGCGCGTAGAGGCTCGACCCCACGCTGGCGCCGATGAGCGACCCGAACACGCCGTAGAGGAACGCGTAGCCCATGTAGAGGGCCTTGCGGTCGGCCGGCGCCACCAGGCTCACGAAACTGTAGTACTTCGGGTGCGCCGTCATCTCGCCGATCGAGAACACGGCGATGCCGGCCACGAACACCCAGGGGCTCCGCGACCAGGCCAGGCAGAGGAAGCCGAGCGCCCCGATGCCCATGCCCGTCACCATGGTCCCGAGCGGCGGCCGGTTCTTCACGATGCGGCTGATGAGCACCTGGAGCAGGATGATCGTGCCGGCGTTGATGACCGTCACGTGCTCGGCGTCGAAGGCGAACGTCCAGGGCAGGCCCACGGCGTGCAGCGCCGAGGTCACCGCCGCGCTGACCGGCGCCCGGTCCACGAAATCCCGCAGGTAGAACAGCACGGTCCCGAAGTTCTGGAAGTACAGGATCCAGAACCCGGAGTACGTCACCACCATCAGCATGAACCGCGAGTCGCCGAGCACCTCCACCGCGCCGAGCAGCGTGTCGCGCAGCGTCCGGCTGCTGCCCGTCCCGGGCGGGTCGCGGTAGACGAACGCGGCGGGCAGCAGCATCAGCCCCGTGTAGCAGGCCGAGGCCGTGAACACCCACGACCAGGACCAGCCGCGCAGCACGCTGACGACGAGCGGCGCGAGGAACGCCCCCACGTTGATCGACCAGTAGTAGACGCCGAACCCGAGCGTCGAATTCGTCTCGTCGGTGGTCCGGGCGATCGTGCCCGAGATGATGGGCTTGAACAGGCCGGACCCGGTGGCCATCACGAGCAGCGCGAGGAAGACCAGCGCGTAGCTCGACACGCGGCCGGCGGCGAAATAGCCGGCGGCCATGAACGAGAAGGCGACCATCAGCATCCGGCGGTAGCCGTACCGGTCGGCGAGCGCGCCGCCCAGGATCGGCAGCACGTAGGTGGCCGCGTAGACGATGCTCTGGAGGAAGCCCACTTCCTCCACGCTGGCGCCGAGCCCGCCCTCGCGCACGCTGGCCGACAGGTAGATGGCCAGCACCGAGTTCATCCCGTAGTAGGCCGCCCGCTCGAACAGCTCCATGACGTTGGCCGTCCAGAACGTGGCGGGGAACCCGCGCCGGCGCGTGGCCTGAGCCGTATCGAGTGCGGTCATATCCCTCCGGGACGGGCGGCGGCGGGCCGCCCGTCCGGCCTGGACCAACGGGTTGGGAGCGTGAAACCGGCCGCTAGCGGGTCCTGATCACCACGCGGCGGCCGTCGTAGGCCGGGTGGACCGTCCCCTTTTCCCGGATGTATCGAATGAGCGTGTCGAGCCGCGGCTGCCCGGTGTCCTTCACGTCGGTCGCCCCCTTCAGGGCGTACTGCGCGAAATAGGAGTTGGTGACGCCGGTGTAGGTGCGGCCGTCGTCGATCGGCTGGCCGTCGATCGTCGCCTCGACGAGCGCCCGGTTCTCGAGCCGGTACCGGATGCCCGAGACCGACGGGGCGTAGCGCGCCAGCATCGCCTTGATCTCGCGGCCGGTCGCCTTGAAGGTGACCACCGTGTTGCTGAAGGGATCGAGCGTCACCAGGTCGCCGCGCGTGATCGGCCCCTTCAGGAGCGGGGCGCGGATGCCCCCCATGTTCTCGACGGCGACGTCGGCGTGGAACGACTCGCGCAGGGCGTCGTCCATCAGGTTGTACTCCGCCAGGTCCTGGCCGCGGCTGACGAACTCGCCGGCCGCCTGGCCGAGCACCGTCGCGTAGGTCGCGGCAATCGGCTTCCAGAAGTGGTTGACGACGGCCTCGACACCCGGGTCGTCGGGGATCGCCGACGTCACCGGGATGAGGCGCGCGCGGTAGCGATCGACGTGCCAGGCCCCCTTCGGATCCTTCGCGAACAGCAGGTCGAGGCGCCCCAGCTCGCCCCCCCACTGGTGGGCCTGCACGATGACCGTGCCGTTGACCGACAGTTCCTCGAGGTCCTGCGAGTGCCAGACCATCTCGCCCGACGGGAGGCGGGTGTGCGAGTGCCCGCCCACGATCACGTCGATCTCGGGGACCGCTTCGGCGAGCTGGCGGTCCACCTCCTCGCCCGAGTGCGAGATGAGCACGATGATGTCCGCTTTCCCCTTCAAGGCGGCAACGGTCGCCTTCGCCGCGGGGATCTCGTCGGTGATGTCGAATGCCTCCTTGCCGGCGGGATAGGTGGCGGCCTCCTTCGTGATGAGGCCGAAGATCCCGACGCGCACGGGCCCGACCTGGCGGATCACGTACGGCGCCACCAGCGGCGCCGACGTGGCCCGGTCGAACAGGTTCGCGCAGACCAGCGTGTACTTCGTCATGCCGACCAGCTTGCGGACCTGCGCGGCGGTGTTGTTCATCTCGTGGTTGCCGAGCGTGCCGAGGTCGTACCCGACCGCGTTCATCGCCGCCACGTCGGCCTCGCCGTGGTACTCGATCGAGAAGGGCGTGCCGTCGGAGTAGTCTCCCGCGTCCACGAGCCAGGTCGCGATCCCCCGCGCCTTCTGCTCGGCCCGGATCTCCTTGACGAGCGTGGCGCGCCGCGCGATTCCCCCGATGTCCTTGTAGGTGCGCAGGCCCTGCAGCTCGCCGCTGGCTTCGGCCGAGTCGGGATAGCTGAACGGCAGCAGGTGTCCGTGCGTGTCGTTGGTGTGCAGGATCGTGAGCGACGCGGTCTGGGCGCCGGCCGGCAGCGCGGCCGCCAGCAGGGCGATCGCCAGGCCGGCGACGAGGCGAGTGAGCTTGTTCACACGAGTGTCCTTGGATGGGCCGCCGGCGGGCGGCCTGAAACCTCACACGACATCAAATCGTATCGCGGGAGGGCGCTGCGCCGAAAGAGGGAAGCCCGGGCGCCGCAGGGGCATGGGGTACAATGACGCGTCTCATCGCGGCCCTGGTTCAGGGGCCATCGAGGTCATCATGCCGGCAGATTTCGAACGCGTGGCCATCGTCAACCGGGGCGAACCGGCCATGCGGCTCATCCACGCGATCCGGGAGTTCAACCTCGAGCGCGGCACCGCGATCCGGACCATCGCCCTCTTCACCGAACCCGACCGCCGGGCCCTCTTCGTCCGCGAAGCCGACGAGTCGTTCGACCTCGGGCCCGCGACCTTCGTGGACGAGGCGGACGGCGAGCGCAAGCCCTCGTACCTCGACTACGACCGCGTCGCCCGGGCGCTGGCGGCCGTTCGCGCCGACGCGGTCTGGGCCGGGTGGGGGTTCGTGGCCGAGCGGGCGGACTTCGTCGAGCTGTGCGAGCAGGCCGGCCTGACGTTCATCGGCCCCGGCAGCCGGGCGATCCGGCGCCTGGGCGACAAGATCTCCGCCAAGCGCCTGGCCGAGCAGGCCGGACTCCCCGTCACGCCCTGGGGCGGCGAGGCGGCCTCGTCGCTCGACGTGGCCTGGGTCCACGCGCAGCGGCTCGGCTACCCGGTGCTCGTCAAGGCGTCGGCCGGCGCGGGCGGCCGGGGGATTCGCCGGGCGTGGAGCGAGCCCGAACTGGCCGCGGCCTTCGACAGCGCCCGTCGCGAGGCGGGGCGGACGTTCGGCGACGCCACGGTCTTCGTCGAACGCTTCCTCGAGGGCGTCCGGCACGTCGAGGTGCAGGTCCAGGGCGACCGGCACGGGGCGCTGTGGGCGCTCGGCGTCAGGGACTGCACGATCCAGCGGCGCTTCCAGAAACTGGTGGCCGAGGCCCCGTCCCCCGCCCTGCTGGCCGCCGAGGAGGAGGCCCTGAAGGAGGCGGCCTGCCGCCTGTGCCGCGCGGCGGAGTACGAGGACGCCGCCACGGTCGAGTTCCTCTTCGACACGCTGACGCGGCGCTTCTACGTTTCGGAGGTCAACCCGCGGCTCCAGGTCGAGCACCCGGTGACCGAGCAGACGACCGGCGTGGACCTGGTCAAGCTGTCGCTCGACATCGCGCGCGGCGGCCGGCTCGAGGGGCAGCCGCCGGTCGCCACCGGCCACGCGATGGAGGTCCGCCTGAACGCCGAGAACGTCGACTCCGGCTTCTCGGCGGCCCCGGGCGAGGTGGAGATGTTCCGCCTGCCGACCGGCCCGGGCCTGCGCGTGGACTCGGGCGTGGCCGAGGGGGATGTCATCCCGCCCGAGTTCGGGACGATGTTCGCCAAGCTGTCGGCCGTCGGGCACACGCGCGAGGAGGCGCTCGGGCGGCTGAAACGCGCGCTCGCCGAGAGCGCGATCGCGATCCGCGGCGGCTCGACCAACCGCTCGTACCTGCTGCAACTGCTGGACCGCGACGAGGTTCGGGCGTCGCGCGTCGATGTCGGCTGGCTCGACCGGACGAGCCAGCGCCAGGCCGACGAGCCCGGCGATCGCGCCGGGATCGCGCTGCTGATGGCCGCGATCGAGATCCACGACGCCGAGGCGCAGGCCGAACTCGAGGAGTTCTTCTCCACGGCCGCCCGGATGCGGCCGACGTGCCGGGCCGAGGCGGGGCGCCCGGTCGAGATCGGGTACCTCGGGCACCGCTACCAGTTCACGGTCTACCGGCAGGGGCTGCAGGAATACCGGGTGGACGTCGCCGGCGCGCACATCGACCTGGGCGTCGAGCGCCTCGGGCCGTGCGAGCGCTGGATCACCCACGGCGAGCACCGGTACCGCGTGCTGTCGTTCGTGCAGGGATACACCCACCTGGTCGAAGTGGATGGGATCGCGCACCGGATCTCGCGGGCCGACGCGGGGATCGTCCGCGCGGCCGGGCCGGCCGTCGTGGTGACGGTGAGCGTCAGGGCGGGGGAGTACGTGACGGCCGGCGACCGGCTCGCGGTGCTCGAGTCGATGAAGATGGAGATGGCCGTCACGGCCCCCTTCTCGGGCATCGTGCGCCAGGTGATGGTGATGCCGAACGCGCAGGTGCCGGCCGGCGCGCCGCTGGTGCACGTCGACGCGGTCCGGGGCGGCGACGGGGATGCCGAGGGCGCGCGCGTGACCTTCGAGGGGGTCTCGCTGATCAGGCCGCGGCCCGACCGGCGCGTGTCGCGAACCCGCGCGATCCTCAAGGGCGTCAGGGCGGGCATCGGCGAGTTGAAGCGCGGCCCCGGGCACCGGGTGCCGGCGCTGCTGCACGGCCTCCGTCGGCTGATGCTGGGGTTCGACGTCGATGCGGCCGAGTCCCGGCGCCTGGTGGGCGAGTACGCCCGCGCCGCGCAGGCGCTCGAGGATTCGGACCCCGAGCGGCGGCGGGCCGAGGACGACCTGGTCCGGATCTTCGTGGACATCTCGTCGGTGTTCGGCCGTCACACCGCGCCCGAGGCGGAGGAGCAGGAGGGCGCGCTGAGCGCCGAGGAATACCTGTTCACCTACCTGCGCACGCTCGAGGCGCGCGGCGGCGACCTGCCGCGCCCGTTCCTCGACAAGCTGCGGCGCGCCCTCTCGCACTACGGGATCGACTCGCTCGACCCGACGCCGGCGCTGCGCGAGAGCCTGCTGTGGATGTTCAAGTCGCACCGCCGCGCGGACCAGCAGGCCGACGCGGTGGCGGCCGTGCTGGAGCAGCGCCTCCGGCGCAACGACGCGGCGGACGCGCCCGGGTTCCTGCCGCTCCTCGACCGCCTGGTCGCCGTGGCGCGCGACCGCCACCAGGGCCTCTGGGACGTCGCCCGCGACGTGCGGTACAGCGCCTTCGACCGGCCCGGGTTCGAGCAGGCGCGCCGGGCCGTCTACGCGAGGATGGAAGCGCACCTGGCCACGCTCGCGCGCGACCCGTACGGCGCCAGCCGCGCGGCGCGCATCGCCGCCCTCGTGCAGTGCCCGCAGCCGCTCAAGGAGCTGCTCTCGTCGAGGTTCGAGACGGCGTCGCCGGCGGTGCGCGACGTCATGCTCGAAGTGCTGACGCGGCGCCTCCACAGCATCCGCGACCTCTGGGCCTTCTCGTCGATCGACTCGGGCGACCGGAGCGCCGTCACGGCGGGGTACCGCATCGAGGGCCGGCGGACCCACGTCGTCGCGATGAACTCCACCGAGGACGACCTGCCGCAGGCGCTCGACGCGGCGGGCGACGCCACGCGCGCGTTCCCCGCCGGCGACGACGTCGTGGTGGACCTGCACGTGTGGACGCGGAACGCGCTCGCGGACGCCGACGCGGCCTCGGCCGACCTGCAGGCGCTGCTCGACCGGGCGGCGTTCCCGCGGCCCATCCGGCGCGTCGTCGTGATGGTGTCGGGGCCGGCCGTCGTCGCCCCCTCGGGACAGACGCAGTACTTCACCTTCCGGCCGGGCCCCGGGGGCTACAGCGAGCAGCGGCTCTACCGCGGCATCCACCCGATGGTCGCCAAGCGGCTGGAGACCTGGCGGCTGCGGAACTTCTTCGTCAACCGACTGCCGTCGGTCGAGGACGTCTACCTGTTCCACGGCGTCGCGCGCGAGAACCCGAAGGACGAGCGGCTGTTCGCGCTGGCCGAGGTGCGCGACGTCACGGCGGTCCGCGACGGGGAAGGGCGGCTCGTGCGGCTGCCGCACGTCGAGCGGATGCTGATGGAGTCGCTGGCCGCGATCAGGCGCGAGCAGCTTCGACGCGGGCCGGCCGCCCGCCTGCAGTGGAACCGCGTGCTGCTCTACGTGCGGCCGCCCCTGGAGTTCCCCGCGGCCGAGCTCGAGGCCGTCGCGCGGCGGATGGGCGCCGAAGCCGAGGGCCTCGGCCTCCAGAAGGTGGTCCTGCGCGCCGGCGTGACCGACGCGCAGGGGGCGCTGCGCGACACGGTGCTTCGCATCGCCGTCGGCGGCGTGAAGGCGGCGCCGCTGCAGTTCAGGGAGCCGTCGGCCGAGCCGATCCGCCCGCTGACCGACTACGCGCAGAAGGTCGTGCGGATGCGGCAGCGGGGCCTGACCTATCCCTACGAGCTGGTGCGGATGCTGACGCCGCCGCCCGGGGCGACGCCGGGCGACCTGCCGCCGGGCGACTTCGTCGAACACGACCTCGGGCCCGACGGCCGGCTCGTGCCGGTCGATCGGCCGCACGGGCAGAACACCGCCAACGTCGTCGTGGGCGTCGTCCGCAACGTCACCGGGAAGCACCCGGAGGGGATGAGCCGCGTCATCGTGCTCGCCGACCCGAGCAAGGAGGTCGGGTCGCTCGCCGAGCCGGAGTGCGTCCGGATCCTGGCCGCGCTCGACCTGGCCGAGCGGATGCGCGTGCCGCTCGAGTGGTTCGCCCTGTCGGCCGGCGCGAAGATCTCGATGGAGAGCGGCACCGAGAACATGGACTGGATCGCCCGGGTGCTGCGCCGGCTGATCGAGTTCACGCAGGCGGGCGGCGAGGTCAACGTCGTCGTCATCGGCATCAACGTCGGCGGCCAGCCCTACTGGAACGCCGAGGCCACGATGCTGATGCACACGCGCGGGATCCTGGTTATGACGCCCGAGGGGGCCATGGTGCTGACCGGGAAGACGGCGCTCGACTATTCGGGGTCCGTGTCGGCCGAGGACAACCAGGGCATCGGCGGCTACGAGCACATCATGGGGCCGAACGGCCAGGCGCAGTACTGGGCGAGGGACCTCGGGGAGGCCTGCCGGATCCTGATGCGGCACTACGACCACGCCTACGTCGCGCCGGGCGAGCGGTTCCCGCGGCGCGCCGTCACCCTCGACCCGATCGCGCGCGACGTGTGCGCCTATCCGCACGGCGACGTGCAGGGGGCGGGCTTCGAGCTGGTGGGCGACGTGTTCTCGGACGAGAGGAACCCCGGGCGCAAGAAGCCGTTCGACATCCGGAAGGTGATGCGGGCGGTGAGCGACCAGGACCACGAGCCGCTCGAGCGCTGGGCGCACATGCGCGACGCCGAGAACGCCGTCACCTGGGACGCGCACGTGGGCGGCTACCCGGTGGCGCTGCTCGGGTTCGAGTCGCGGGCGGTGCCCCGCGTGGGCATCGTGCCGCCGGACGGCCCCGAGCAGTTCACCTCGGGCACCCTGTTCCCGATGGCCTCGAAGAAGGTGGCGCGCTTCGTCAACGCGGCGAGCGGCGTGCGGCCGCTCGTCATCCTCGCGAACCTCTCGGGGTTCGACGGCTCGCCCGAGTCGATGCGCCGCCGCCAGCTCGAGTGGGGCGCGGAGATCGGCCGGGCCGTCGTCAATTTCAGGGGGCCCATCGTCTTCGTCGTGATCTCGCGGTACCACGGCGGGGCGTTCGTCGTCTTCTCGAGGGCCCTCAACGAGGACATGGAGGTCGTGGCGCTCGAGGGAACCTACGCGTCGGTCATCGGCGGCGCCCCGGCCGCGGCGGTCGTGTTCGCGCGGGAGGTGGACGCGCGGACGCGGAAGGACCCGCGCGTGCAGGCGCTGCAGCAGGAGCTCGACCAGGCGCCCGACGCGTCGAGCCCGGCGATCCGGGCCCGGCTGGCCGACCTGCTGCGGGCGGTGAGATCCGAGAAGCTCGGGGAGGTGGCCGACGAGTTCGACCGGATCCACAGCGTGCAGCGGGCCCTGCGGGTCGGTTCGCTCGATCGGATCATCCGGGCGTCGGACCTCCGGCCGTACATCGTCGAGGCGCTGGAGCGGTTGACGGCGAGATACCTGCAGCGGACCTGATCATCGTGCGATCGTGCGATCGTGCGATCGCACGATCGTGCGATCGCGACGTCAGGATCCTGATGGCGGGCGTCTGGCGGTCGCCTGCCGCGCGCCCGCGACCGTGGCGGCCAGCAGCTGGCCGGCGGCCTCTTCGACCGACGACGCCCCGCCGAGGATGGCGGCGGCCGAGCCCCGGGCCGAGTCCAGCCGCTGCTGCGCGTCGCGCAGGCGCCGGGTCGCCTCTTCGAGCACCGCCTCGCGCACCTGGTCCTCGATCGATTCCCGGCGCTGCCGCTGCCAGACGGCCGCATGGTGGTCGGCGAGGCGGTCGAGATCGGCGGCCAGGTCCGCCACGCCCCGCCCCTGTTCGGCGCTCACCAGGAAGGTTTCGGGCTCGAGCAGCGTGCCGGGCCGGCGCGAGAGCCAGGGCGCGATGTCGCCTTCCTCGGACTGGGCGGCGAGGTCGCCGTGGTGCCCGGTCGGATCGGCCTGCGACGCGCGCAGCATGGCCAGCAGGTCGCCGTGCAGCTGCTCGGCCCCGGGGCGGTCGGCCTTGTTGACGACGAACAGGTCGCCGATTTCCATCAGGCCGGCCTTGAGCAGCTGGATCGAGTCGCCCTGTCCCGGGGCGAAGACGATCATCACGAGGTCCGCCACGCCCGCCACCTCGACCTCGCTCTGGCCGACGCCGACCGTCTCGATGAGCACCGTGTCGCAGCCGATGAGCCCCATCACGCGGACCGCGCCCTTGACGCCGAGCGCCAGCCCGCCGAGGTGCCCGCGGGTGGCCATCGACCGGACGAAGACCATCGGGTCGGTGGCGTGCCGCGTCATCCGGACGCGGTCGCCCAGCACGGCGCCCCCGGTGAACGGGGACGAGGGATCGACCGCGATGACGCCGACCCGCCGGTCGGGGTGGCGCCGGCGCATCTCGCGCACGAGGGCGTCGGCGAGCGTGCTCTTGCCGGAGCCGGGCGCGCCGGTGACGCCGACCAGCATGCGCGGCAGCGTCAGCCGCGCCGGGTCGAGGTCGGGAAGCGCGGCCGCGGCGCGGAACAACTCGGGCAGCCGGGAAGGATGATCCGTGAGGATCGAGATCAGCCGGGCGGCGGCGCGAAGCGTGCCCTGGCCGTCGAGGGCGGCCGCACGCACGAGGTCTGGGAACGCGTTGGACATGAGCCAGCGAGCAGTCTACAGGATTTCGAGCCGCGCCGGCGAGGGGTGAGCGCGGATGTGCGGGCGGGGCGCCGACAGGATGGGGCGGTCCAGGTCGGACCGCCCTCCCGGCCCTCGAAGGGAATCGACGCGGTGAAGCGGAAGGTCTACTCGATCACCACCGGCTCGGTCGGTGACGGCGGCGCCACGGGTTCGGCGGCCACGGGGGCGGCCGCAACGATCGGCGCCGGCGCGGGCGGCGGCTCCACCGGCGTGACGAACTTCTTCGGCGCGACCTTCCTGGGCGCGGCCTTCTTCACCGGCTTCTTCGCCGCCTTCCTGGGTGCCGCCTTCTTCACGACCTTCTTGACGGCCTTCTTGGGCGCGGCCTTCTTCACGGCTTTCTTGACGGATCTCTTCGCAGGCTTCGCCGCCTTCCTGGGCGCCGCCTTCTTCACGGCCTTCCTGGCGGCCTTCTTCTTCGGAACGGCCTTCTTCCTGGGCGCGACCTTCTTCTTCGGGACGGCCTTCTTGACGGCCTTCTTCACAGCACCCTTTTTCGCCATCTGTGCCTCCTTCAACCGCCGTGGGATAGAGCTTGCGTGGCCGGCGCGATTATAGCGCAACTGGCCGCGCGCAACAGTGGTCGCGCGCCGCAGTCGCGTGCCGGGCTCAGAACGCCGGGTGCTTCGGCCCGGACCGGACGACAAGGCCGGCGAAGACCCGCATTCGGTTGAAGCCCCCGCTCTGATAGAACATCCGGCGCCAGCTCACCTCGACCCGGGCGCCGAACTTTCCGGAGCCGACGTCCACGCCGCCGCCCGGCTGAATCACGAAATAGTCGTCGCCCGAGCTGCTGCCGGCGTAATCGATGTTGATTCGGCCGTAGCCGGCCAGGAGGTGGGCGAAGGGGACGACCATGCCGGACTGCCTCAGGGCGAACCGGAAGCCGCCGAGCAGGGCGTACTCGGTCTGACCCCAGCCGGCGGTGTCGGCGATCTGCCCGCTGAAGTGGTTCACGCTGCCGTCGAACGCGATGCCGACCCACGGCGTCAGGTTGTAGGCCGCGGCCAGGGCGCCGCCGAGTTCGGAATTCGGTCCGCCGTCGGTGGGGTGCAGATACGTCCAGCCCAGGGCCGTCTCGCCCTCGGGGTAGGAGGCCTGGGTGTCGGTCGCGGCTGTTCGGGCGGCGGAGCCCGCCTGGGCGAGCGCCGTTCCCGAGGCCAGCCCAAGGGCGAACAGGACTGCCAGGGAGAGGACGCGAAGCGATCGAGTCATAAGACGCAACTCCTTGGGGCGAAGCCCGCCGGCCCGGCGATGCCGCCGCGCGCACTGATACCTGGAGTGCTGTATCAAGAACAGTGCCACCTCATCTGGAGAGATTTGGCCGTCTTCCATCGGGTTGAGCCTGAAAGTCCGGTTGAGCGCAGACTATTTTCAGCCCAGGCTTCCGAACCCGGCACGACCCCTGTGCTATCCTCCGCTGAGGAATGACCCGATGCCACTGACCAAGGCCGTGATCCTGGCCCGT
>JAJXZZ010000451.1 GCA_021779795.1 Acidobacteriota bacterium
GGCGTGCTGCCGGGAATCATCGGCACGATCCAGGCGGCCGAGACGCTCAAGTGGATCATGAGGACCGGCGACTCGCTGGCCGGCCGCGTGCTGATCCTCGACGCGCTCGCCATGAAGTTCCGCGAGGTGCGCGTGCGCCGCGACCCGGAGTGCCCGGTGTGCGGCGACCGCCCGACCATCACGGCGCTGCAGGACTACGAGCAGTTCTGCGGCCTGGCTCCGTCGGTCGTGACGGGTCCGCAGGCCGACTTCGAGATCGCGCCTGGCGAGCTGGCCGCAACGCTGGGCCGCCCGGATCGGCCGTTGCTGCTCGACGTTCGCGAGCCGATGGAATTCACGATTAATAGACTCCCGAACTCCGTTCTCATTCCGCTCGGCAGCCTGCCCGAGCGCCTCGGCGAGCTGGACGCGACCAGGGACATGGTCGTCTACTGCCACCACGGCGTCCGCAGCGCTCGCGCCGTCGAACTGCTTCGTGCGGCCGGGTTTCGGGCCCGGAACCTGGCCGGCGGCATCACCGCCTGGATCGACCAGGTGGACCCGTCGATGCCCCGCTACTGAACCCGCCCGGTTGATTTTTGGCGCGCCACCTCGTAAAATACGACTAGCGAGGTCGTATATCCAGGCGCCCCTATGCTCAGACTATCGAAGAAGGCCGACTACGCGTTGATTGCGATGAAGCACCTCGCGCTGCGCGAGGGGCGCGGGTCGTCGAGCGCCCGCGAAATCGCCGAGCAGTACTCGATCCCCGTCGAGTTGATGGCCAAGGTGCTGCAGCGGCTCGCCCGCCGGGGGCTGCTGTCGTCCCAGCAGGGGACGCGCGGCGGCTACCAGCTCTCGCGCGATTCGGAGACCATCTCGGTCGCCGATGTCATCCAGGCCATCGACGGCCCGCTGACCGTCACCGCCTGCTCGGCCCACGACGAGGGCTGCGGCCAGTTTGCCACCTGCAACGTGCGCGACCCGCTCTGGAAGATCCGCGAGCGCATCGTCTCGGCGCTCTCGACGTGCAGTGTGTCCGAGATGGCGTCGGAGGTGCCCGTGACGCCCGTGCCGCCGCGGGCGTCGGCGTCGCCGCTGCCCGTCGTGCCCGACGCCAGGTAGAGGGATCATGCTGAAACTGCCGATCTACATGGACAACCACGCCACCACGCCGGTGGACCCGCGCGTGCTCGAGGCGATGCTCCCGTACTTCACCGACCGGTTCGGCAACGCGGCCAGCCGGAACCACGCGTACGGCTGGGCGGCCGAGGAGGCCGTCGAGGTCGCGCGCAAGCAGGTGGCCGAGCTGATTGGCGCGACCGCGAAGGAGATCGTCTTCACCAGCGGCGCGACCGAGTCGGACAACCTCGCGATCAAGGGCGCGGCCCTCATGTATCGCGACAAGGGCAACCACATCATCACCGCGGTGACCGAGCACAAGGCGGTGCTCGACACCTGCAAGCACCTCGAGAAGGACGGCTTCGAGGTGACCTACCTGCCCGTGGAGCGGGACGGCCTGGTCGACCTCGACAAGCTGCGCGCCGCCATCACCGACAGGACGATCCTCGTCAGCATCATGGCGGCCAACAACGAGGTGGGCGTGCTGCAGCCGATCGAGGAGATCGGGCGGATCACGCGCGAGCGCGGCGTGCTCTTCCACACCGACGCGGTGCAGGCGGCCGGCAAGATCCCGTTCGACGTCAACCGGGCCGGCGTGGACATGGCGTCGCTGTCGGCCCACAAGATGTACGGTCCGAAGGGCGTGGGGGCGCTCTACGTCCGGCGCCGGAACCCGCGCGTGCTGCTGACGCCGATCATCGACGGCGGCGGCCACGAGCGCGGCATGCGGTCGGGCACGCTCAACGTCCCCGGGATCGTCGGCTTCGGCAAGGCGGCCGCGATCAGCCGCGAGGAGCTGGCCGCCGAGGCGGCCCGGCTGACCGCCCTCAGGAACCGGCTGAAGGAGGGGCTCGAGAGCCGCCTGGACGAGATCTTCGTCAACGGGTCGCTCGAGCACCGGCTGCCCGGCAACCTCAACGTGAGCTTCGCCTACGTGGAGGGGGAGTCGCTGCTGATGGGCATCAGCGACATCGCCGTGTCGTCGGGCTCGGCCTGCACGTCGGCCACGCTCGAGCCGTCCTACGTCCTCAAGGCGCTCGGCACCGGCGACGAGCTGGCCCACTCGTCGATCCGCTTCGGCCTCGGCCGGTTCAACACCGACGAGGAGGTGGACTACGTCGTCGAGAAGCTGGCGTCGGTCGTGACGCGGCTGCGCGAGATGTCGCCTCTCTACGAGTTCGCGCGCGAAAAGGGAGACGCGTAGGTATGTCGTATTCCGAGAAGGTCATCGACCACTACAACAACCCGCGCAACGTGGGCGCGCTGCCCAAGGACGATGCGACCGTGGGGACCGGCCTGGTCGGCGCGCCCGAGTGCGGCGACGTGATGAAGCTGCAGGTGAAGGTGAACCCCGAGACCGGCGTCATCGACGACGCGAAGTTCAAGACGTTCGGGTGCGGGTCGGCGATCGCCAGCTCGAGCCTCGCCACCGAGTGGCTGAAGGGGAAGACGCTCGACCAGGCGCTCGAGATCAAGAACGTGGACATCGTGAACGAGCTGAGCCTGCCGCCCGTGAAGATCCACTGCTCGGTGCTCGCCGAGGACGCGATTCGCGCCGCGATTGCCGACTACAAGCGCAAGCAGGGGAACGGCGGGGACGGGGAGTAGTGGTTGGTGGTTAGTGGCTGGTGGCTAGTGGCTGGTGGCTAGTGGCTGGTG
>JAJXZZ010000053.1 GCA_021779795.1 Acidobacteriota bacterium
GGCCGGGCGAGGGGGGGACAGGCTTATCGGGAGATGGTGATGTCATTGGCCAACCCGTATGGTGCAAGCATCCCAGGTCCGCCTCGACCGCCGGGCCAGGGCCCGGCCACAGACTGATTATCGCCGCCCTTGGCTTCCCATCGAGGAAGAAATCCAGGGATGGGACGGGCCCAGTCGGCGTCGGGAGAGGTCCCTCCGGCCCGGAGCGTCCCGACCGGCCTATTTCCGCTTCTGCGCGTCCTTCATCGCCTGGAACGGCCCGTACTGATGCTGTTCCTGTGAAAAGTGATCCGCGTAGGGGGGGTACGGGCAGTCCACCGGTTTCTTCTCCAGTTTTGGATAGTCCTTGTCCAGGCCCGTCACTCGCGGGCGCGGCTTGGAACTGAGACAAGCGGCGACATCGTAGGCGTCTTCAGCGCTGATGGCCGGATGGTTCCACGGCGTTCCCAGCGGCATGTTGCCGTGAATGAACGCGGCGGTGGTCAGCAGCCGGTTCATTCCCGCCCCGTAGTTATAACTGTTCTCTCCCCAGAGCGCCGGGGCGACATGGTTGCCCGAACGCCCGGCCGACAGTGACTGATAGCCGCCGCCGTCCCGGCCATGGCACGACATGCAGAACCGGCTGTAGACCTCTTCCCCTCTTTTCGCGTCGGCCTTGCGGTTCGGCCCCTCGAACGTGGGTGTTCCCAGGCCGAAGGCTGGCTTGGGCATGTCCTTCGACAGCCAGTTCATGTAGGCGACGATCGCCTTCATCTCCCTGCTGTCGGTGGCCAACGCCTTGCCATTGAGGCTGCGCTCGAAACACCCGTTGATCCGCGCCTCGAGCCCCTGCACCTGGTCTTCGCGGCCCCGGTATTGAGGGTAGACCTGGCTCACCCCCATCCAGGGGAGTCCGAACTGCTTGGTGCCGTCATCCAGGTGGCAGCTCGTGCAGTTCAGGGTGTTTCCGGAATAGCGCATCTTCTGATCTTGCGCGCCGGCGCCGAGCTGCGCGTAGGTGTCGGTCACCAGCACTGCGCCGTACCGGATGAGGCCACCCTGCTCTCCCTCGGGAACATCCGCCATCAGCGGTGGGCCCCAGGTGGCAGGGACTGTCTCCGCCGTCATCGGCGCGGTGGTGCGCTTCGCATCGGCCAGCGTGGTCAAGAAGCCGAGGACGCTCCTGATCTCGTCGTCCTTCAGTTTCCTGTCCAACTGCAGGTAACCCATCCGATCCACGGCCTCGGGCAGGCTGCCGACCTCGCCGTCGTGGAAGTAGGGGGCGGAGAGGGTGACGTTGCGCAGCATCGGCACCTTGAAGACATATCGGTCGCTCTCCTGGTTGGTGACCGTGAAGCGTCCGGCGTCCTTGGTGTTGGGGTACGCATGGAAGACGCCCAGTTTCTGGAAGGTCATCCCGCCCAGGTTGGGGCCGGCGTGGCAGTGCACGCAGCCGACGCTGATGAAGGCGCGCATCCCCGCCAGTTCTCGATCGGCGAGGGCGCCTGTCTCGCCCTCCATGAATCGGTCGAAGCGGCCCCGGGTCGTCAGCGTTCGTTCAAAGGCGGCGACCGCCTTGGCGAAGTGGTCGAAGGTCACGGGGTCATTCTCGCCAGGAAAGGCGGCTTCGAAGTCGGCGCGATAATGCGTGATGGCTTTCAGCCGTTCGACCAACGCGGCCGCATCGGGCATGCCCATTTCGATCGGGTTGAGCGGGGGGCCCTGCGCCTGCTTCTCGAGAGTGGCCGCGCGCCCGTCCCAGAACTGCGCGATCTGGTAACCGGCATTCATGGTCGGCGGATCGTTGCGGTCGCCGAACGTCCCGAGCGCGCCTCGTCCTGTCTTGAGGTTGTCCGCGCCTGCGCCGTGGTTGTCGATGGGATGGCACGAGTTGCAGGATTGGGTCTCGTTGATTGAGATGGCTGTTTCGAAATAGAGGCTCCTGCCCAGCGCAATCAGGGCGGGAGTGTCCTGCTCGCTCCCGGGCATGGTCGCGGGGAGCGTGCCGAAGAGCGCCCGCGCCTGCATCAGCAGGACGCCGTCCGGGGTGCCGGGCACCGCCGCGATGATCGGGCGCGAGGCCTGCGCCGGCTCGCTGCTCGCCGCTCCCTTTGCTGCCTCCGCTGCGGACGTGGCAGAGGCCCGCGGCATCAGATGACTGCCCGCACCAAAGAGCATCAAGGTGCTCAGCCCTGTGACGGAGAAGACGACCACTCCCAGAGCGTTTCGCATCACACACCCCCTCTGCAGCCGCAGCCTCGATCGTGGGCGTCCGCGTCGCACTCAGCACACCCGCCCGACTGTAGCGGGCCCGCGCTCGAGGTGTCTGTCCGACATTGCACACCTCCTGGCGGGGCGGCCGTTCGATCCCGCCACCAAGCGGGCGGAGGCCGCCTGCCAGGAGCCGGACGGCGCGCGCGCAGACGCTGGCGTTCGCGACGATCCCTCTCATCTCGCAGGCCGGTGTCTACCTGCTGCGGGATCGGCGGCACGGCCCGATTCCCTGTCCAGCCGCGGGCTGCTCTGGAGCAGCCTGGCCCGTCTTGGCGTGACGGCCGCGATCGCGTTGCCTGGCTGGCCCGTTCCCGCGACTGCGCCGGGGCTGGTAGCCTCGGCGGCCGGCGTGGCCGTCGTCCATTTCCCGAGCGTGGACTGGCTCGAGGTCTGACTGTTCGATCGCCTCGCGGTGAGGTGAGGCCTCTGCCCGGCCCGGCCATCCACACCGGGGGGAGTGCGGGCGCGGGGCCGGGTCGTGCTTGCCTTTTCACCGGGCGGCGCGATAATACGCCCTGCGTGAGATTGCCGCGAGGGCTGGTGCCGCCCCTCGACCCGGTTCGGGGGCGGCCCTGAGCGTGTCGAAGGGCCGCCAGTGCCCGTTTTTAGAGTCTGAGAACGGGCGTTATGTTCAGCGTCCCGAGCCCGCGCCCCGCCGGAGTCTGCCAGTGCGGCCTATTCGCCGGCGTACACGCCTTGGATCAGCAGAACACTTCCCCCGTCATCTCTGAGGCGGATGGACATGCGAATGAAACATCTCTTTGTACTTGCCTTTGCCGTTGCGCTTGGCACGCAGGCTCTTGCGCAGAGCCAGGATCCGGTCAAACCGGTCGTCGGGGCGGTGCCGATGGCCGAGGAGACTTATACGCCGGAGCCCACGTCTAGGCTCTATGCCGCTTCCGATCCTGTAAGAGACAAGGCGGCGCTGGTCCAGTTGAACGCAGAGCTCGAACGCGAACCGTACATTCTGCCCGGCAAACAGGGCGCGCCCACCCAAGCCTATGTGCTGCAAATCGCGGCCCGCCGCAGCCGGTCGGCCGTTGAAGCACTCGATCCGAACGATCTGGCGCTGTATTCACGGTCGGTCCCCTGGACCCCGCAGTTCGACGGTGTCCACATCGACGCCGGAAGAGCCAAGCAATACTCCCTCTATGTCTCGACGGCGACGAACTATTACAACCGGCCATACTTCGTCCTTGCGCTTGCCTCCGCTGCTTTTGCGCTCGACCCCGGGAGCACGGCCAATGCCAACAACTTTGCCGCCGCGATCATTACCGCGGGCGAGCGCCTGAATCCAGGCACCGGAAACGCCGAAGCTTTGGCACCATACCGCAAAGAAGCCGAATCCGTCTTCCTGTACGCCATGGCCCTGTCCATGACGAACAATGCCTGGACCGACAAGAGTCTCACGGCCATTCTGAATCTGGGCAACCTCTATATCGACATGGGCAGGTTGAATGAGGCGCGATCGCTCTTCGAGGTCGCGAGGAGAATCAGCCCCTATTCGTGGGACGCCGCGCTGGGGATGGCCGCGTACTTTCACGCCGTGGATCAACCTGAGAAGGCGCGGATCATACTCTCGGATGCGGCGCTGGACAGGCCCGCCTATTACGCCGCGATGCGCAAATCGCAGGCGGCCCTTCAGGCCACCGATCGCTACGGGGATTTGCCGCTGGAATCCCCCGACCAGGCTTACGAGGAGGGGATCAAGGCGATGGCTGCGCAGCCCATCCTGACCGCGGCCGATTTCGTGGCACAGCTCGATCAGAACGAGCGGAACAGGATGCGCTATTTCGTCGAGCACTTGCCCCCCCAAGGCAGTTTCCGCGCCCCTTCGATCAAGACACTGACGGAGTATTCGACCCTGCAGGCCGCATCCTCGCCTCGAGGTGTCAGCGCCCTCAAGGATTTCAGCGAAATGCTCGGCCGATTCAGCCTGTCTTCGGTGGCGACCGCGGAGAATCAGCAACTGCAATGGCTGGATCGCATGGGGTTGAAGATCGATCCCGGTGTCGATGTGGACGACCTTGCCAAGCATCCCGAGAAGTATGCAGGCCGGGACAAGGAGCCGGAGGTCAAGATCAGCGGGATGGAGACATTCGTCGCCAACATGGACAAGCTGGCAAAACTGGCGGCGCAGGCCGAGGGCGACCTCGATGTCGGAAAGATCTCGTCCTCCATGAACGTCGCTTCCCGGATCGATCCGTACTTCACGATCCTGCAGATGGATCCGTACCGCTACGCGGATCCCATGGATATCCTCATTCAGAAGCACAACTTCACGGTGCACAACCGGAAGACGAACCTGTATAGAGGCTATTTGTACTCGGTCAACAAGCGCACCTATGCCTCGGTCCTCGACGTGATCGCGCAGACGGAGCGGAAGAGCGACGCTCTGGCGGCGATGAGAAAGAGTGAAATCGAGAAGTTTGACGCTGAGAAGGAAGCGGCCAGGAAGCAGGGGGCCGATACCGAAAGCGCCGAATGGAAGCTCAAGTTGCACCAGATCCACGTGAAGTACGCCGAGCAGCTGAATGCGGTCGAGGAAACAGGCTTCGGGTCGGCTGCGAACATCGCGGCGGCCGCTTACACCCAGAAGATCGCACCCACCGCGGAAGCCTATTACTACGACGTGATCCGGCACGTGGCGCTCATCTCCGATCCCGACGTGCGCCGCCAGAAGGAAATCTTCCTCAGGACGTCCGTCACGTCCGCCCTGTCGCGGGGTTTGACGAGCGTGCTCGTTGCGTACGACTCCTTCCATTATCACCACGAATGGGACTGCGACTGCGATATCGCACAGCTCCTGCGGCAAAGAGAGGCGGAAGAGAAGGCCCTGCACCGGGAGGAGAACGCCAGGGTCCTTCGGAACAAGGCAGCCAAGAAGGTCTTCGACTCCGGCGAGATCCCCGAGTCCACGCCGCTGTTCAAGAGACTGGACAGCTTCGGCACCGATTTCAATTTTGTGCTGGTGAAGGGTCGAGTCTCGTGCGCTCGCACGGTCGTTGAATTCAAGGTGCCGCTGCCGATACTCGGGAAGACCGAGTTCTTTGGATCCATGGCCAAGAGCGAGTTTACCGGCGCCGCCACCTACGGCGGGGGCGCACGCATCACCGTCGGCACGGAAGGGACGCTCACGAACGGGTCCGGAAGCAAGTCGGTGGACGTGAAAGCCAACGCCTTCCTCGAGCTCGGCGGTTCCGTGTCGGTCGACGGCAAGGGCGTGGTCCGGGACTATTCCGTCACTGCGGCAACGGGTCTTGATGTTGAAGCGGAAGGAAACAAGATCACCGTCGGAGGCAGACTGACGTTCGGGCCGGCGGGCAACGGCAACGAAGGAGGCCAGGGCGCATCCGACAGGGACGTGGAGATCAAGGACGCGGGCTTTTCGGCGGGCATCACCAGGAGTTTCGGCGATCAACTCCAGGAAGAAGCCGGCGCATCGTTCGAAGCATCCACGAAGCGAGGCTGCACACTGTCCGGCAAGGTGGAAGGGAGCCTCGAACCGGCCTCGAAGAGCCTGGAGGATACCGAAAGCGAGACCTACGGAGGAGCGGGGAAACTCCTTCAGCTCGAGGACCTCTACAAGAGAGAACTCTGGTCCGGCAAGTATTGGATTCCGAAGCCATATTCCGACAGGCCGGAAGGCGCCGGCGACCGCTGACGAGCGCATCGAAGCGCGGGCCGGGCGGCAAGGGGGGCACGATCATCCGGGACCAGTCGCGGTCAGGGCGGGCGGAAGACGGGGCGGCCGGCCGGTCGGTCGTCGGCCGGGCCCGGAACCCGGTCAGGCGGCGCCCCGAGCGGAAGATCCCGCGCGGAGCGGCATCACGACACGCACAGTGCAGGCGCTGTTCGCGGCCCTCCTGCCCGTGTGGCCAGGCACGGGTGCCGCGGCGGCTGGCCCTTCGACGCCCCTCAGGGCCACCCCGAGCGACGTCGAGGGGTGGCGGCGCGGGTCATCCGGCCCCACCCGGGGCCTGGCCCTCGTCATGTCCTTGAACGACTGCCCTCACCTGCCCTTGGTGATCAGGCTCAGGCCGAACCGGGCGCCGAAGTGCCGGCCCAGGGCCAGCTCTTCGGGCAGGAAGCCGGCGGTCTTGTAGATCACGCCCACGTCCAGCGAGAGGTACCGCAGCCAGGTACTGTGCCTGAGAGGCACCTTGTAGCGGCCGGTCACATCGACGGCTCCGCCCGGCCGGCCGTCGAGCGCGGTGAAGCTCAGGTCCACGGGCTGGTTCCAGTAGTGCACCGCGGCCGACACGAGCACGCGCCCGGCCACGGGATAGTCGTTGACGCCGATCCCGGCCCCGTAGAACCAGCGGTAGCGGTTCTCGAACTCTCGCACATATCCGCTGATCTTCACCTTCCGCTTCACGGCCAGCCAGACCTTCTGATCGATGAAGTCGCCGAACGGCCCCATGCTGTGTCCCAGGCCGACATTGAGCCTGACGGCGTCGGACACGCGGAAGTTGCTCACCCCGATCACGTTCGCGTTGGCGAGATTGAGGAAGGTCCGGTACTGCACCCGGTGAAGGTAGCCCAGTTCCTCGCCGGTCAGGTCTTGGTACCGCGTGTAGCGCGTGAACGGCATGGTCGGGCGGAACAGGTGGCGGATGGCGCCGTAGAGGTCGTTGCCGACGACGTCCCGGTCGAGCTCGTTGGGCTCCTCCGCGCCGTCGGTGTTGTACTTGAAGATGCCCTCGGTGAAATACCGGATGAGGCCCGCCTTGCGGGCCAGATACTCCACGGCCAGGTTCTTGTAGCTCTCGTCGCCCTGCGACATGAGCGTCTCTTCCCTGGTGGCCATCATGTAGTCGGACTCGAAGCCCGCCGTGTGGAGACGAATGAAGGTGGGGAAGTTCGTGTCGCGCAGGTGCTGGAGCGTCGCGTCGGTGACGCCGGTGACGAATCCGCCGCGCTCGGCGAGCTGAAACGGGTGGGAGACCGAGCCGATGTCCTCCCCGACGAGGATGGACCTGTGCGCTTCTTCGTGCGTCAGGCCATGAAAGGCGAGAACGACAAATGCGCCCTGGACCGCGTAGCTGACCACGGGCTCGAGGTTGCTGTTGAGCAGGTCCGAGAAGATCCGGTAGGAGCTCAGGGAGTCTTCGTCGAACTGCCGCATCGTAAACAGGCGAGCCGGGGAATCCCTGATGATGAACGGATAGATCTTCTCGCCATTCCCGGGATCCGGCGCGTCCTGAGCGGCCGCGGGCGCGGCCGACGCGATCACCAGGAGCAGGGCGGCCATCCACTTCACGCGGTGATTCTACCCACATTGGCTGGACGATGAAAGGACGGACGGACCGTCCTGATGGGGTGGCGCGGTGGATGCCCACCACAGCGGGGTGGCGGGAGCGTTGCGGCAACGAGGAACGCCGCCGGGGGAGGCCCCTCGGCGCCCGGCGGCATTGGCCGCACCCAGGGATAGGGCGTCATCCGACGGTCGCGCCGAACAGCCTGCCGACGCCCGCCGTGACCGCCATCGCGAGCGCGCCCCAGAATGCGACCCTGGCGGCGCCAACCGCTGCCGGTGCGCCGCCCGCTCGCGCCGCGGTTGCGCCGAGCGCGACGAGGCACAGCAGCGAGACGATCGCCACGCCGGGCACGAGCGCGGGCGCCGGCGCCAGCAGCACCGTCACGACCGGGAGCCCCGCGCCGACAGCGAAGGTCGCGGCCGAAGCGACCGCCGCCTGCAGAGGGCGTGCGGCCAGTTCGTCGGTCAGGCCGAGCTCGTCCCGCGCGTGCGCCGTCAGCGCGTCGGTCGCCATCAACTGCTGCGCGACCGTGCGGGCAAGGTCCGGCGCCAGGCCGCGGTGCACGTAGATCGCCGCCAGCTCGTCCTCCTCTGCTTCGGGCTGCGTGGCGAGTTCCGCCCGTTCCCGGGCAAGGTCCGCCTGCTCGGTATCCGCCTGCGAGCTGACCGAGACGTATTCGCCGGCCGCCATCGACAGGGCGCCCGCCACGAGGCCGGCCACGCCGGCCACCAGCACGTCCGCCCGTGGCGTTCCCGCCGCGGCGACGCCGACGACGAGGCTCGCCGTCGAGACGATGCCGTCGTTGGCGCCGAGCACCGCCGCGCGGAGCCAGCCGATCCGATCGCTGCGATGTCGCTCCCGGTGTGTCATGTGATGTGCCTGCTGCCAGCGGTCGCCTGGCCATCGCGAGGGTGGTTGAATTGCGGGGCCTGGAGCGGCACCGCGTCCGCGGGACAGTGTGCCACGCGCCGCGTTGTTCCGCCAGTTCCGCGCGCGGACGCCGGTGAGGGCCGCAAGCGCCGTGGCGCTGGCGGAGCGGGCCGTCGAGGGGTGGCGGCGCCGCGACGGTCGGAGCGGAGGGCGCGAAGGCCTGCCCCTCAGCCTTCCGCGTCCTCGTCCGCGACCGCATCGCGCCGCGACCGCGCCTTGAGCGCGGCGATGACGGCCGAGGGCTGGAAGCCCTGGCGGACCAGCTGGTTGAGCAGCCGGCGGAACTGGGCCTGGTCCTGGATCTTCGCGTTCGGGCCCCGCAGCCGGCGGGCGAGCGCGCGCTCGAGCAGCGCCGGCTCGTCGAGCGCGCCGAACACCTCGTCCACGGCCGCCCTGGCGACCTCGGCGTCGATCCCGATCGACTGCAGGCGCCTCAGGACGTAACCGCGGCCGCGGGTGCGGACGGCCGTCTCGGTGCGCGCCAGGCTCAGCGCGACGCGGCGGTCGTCGATCGCCCGGGCCTCGCGCAGCCGCGCGACGGCCTCGTCGATGGTCCCGGGATCGAATTCCTTGCGGGCGAGGCGCTCGCGCACCTGCGCCCCGGACAGCTCGCGGCGGGCGAGCATGGCCAGGCCGGCGGCGTACGCCGATCGAACGGGGTCGCTCATGGGCTGACGAGGCCGCAGGGGCCGCGGGGACCCGCTACTGGCCGAACCTCTGGATGTCGGCGGCGGCCCCCAGCGCGGCGCGCTCCATCTCCTCGCGCGCCGCGTCGGAGGTCATCGAGATCCCCTGGACGCGGAGCTTGAACTCGTTGACGTTCGACGCCCAGTGCAGCGCCTCCTCGTAGGAGACCAGCCCCTTCTTGTAGAGCCCGAAGATCGACTGGTCGAACGTCTGCATGCCGTACTGCGACGTGCCCGCCGCGATGGCGCCCGGGATGAGGTGCGTCTTCTCCTTGTCGACGATGCAGTCGCGGATGAACGGCGTCGAGATCATCACCTCGATGGCCGCAACGCGGCCCTGGCCGTCGGCCCGCGGCATCAGGCGCTGCGAGATGACCGCCTTCAGCACCGCCGCCAGCTGGAGCCGGATCTGCTTCTGCTGGTGCGGCGGGAAGACGGCGATGATGCGGTTGATCGTCTCGGTCGCGTCGAGCGTGTGCAGCGTCGAGAACACCAGGTGCCCGGTCTCGGCGGCGACGAGCGACGTCTCGATCGTCTCGAAGTCGCGCATCTCGCCGACCAGGATGACGTCCGGGTCCTGCCGGAGGGCGCTGCGCAGCGCGTGGGCGAACGACCGCGTGTCGACGGCCACCTCGCGCTGGTTCACCACCGACCGGTTGTCGCGGTGGAGGAACTCGATCGGGTCCTCGATGGTCATCACGTGGACGCAGCGCGTCGCGTTGATGTGGTCGACCATCGCGGCGAGCGTCGTGCTCTTGCCCGACCCGGTCGTGCCCGTCACGAGCACCAGGCCGCGGTCCTCGTCGGCGATCTGCCCGAGGATCGACGGCAGCCCCAGCTCCTCGATCGTCCGGACCCGCACCGGGATGACGCGCAGCACCAGGCCGATCGTGCCCCGCTGCTGGAAGACGTTGCAGCGGAACCGGCCGAGCGACGGGATGCTGTAGGCCAGGTCGATCTCCTGCTGGTCCTTGAACGCCTGCCGCTGCGGCGCCGACATGACCGAGGCGGCCATCGCCACCGTGTCCTCGTGGGTGAGCCGGCGCTCCTCCCAGGCGGGCACCAGCGTGCCGTGGACGCGCATCATCGGGAAGCTGCCGACCTTCAGGTGAAGGTCCGACGCTCCACTTTCGACGGCAATCTTCAGCAGGTCATTGACGTGCATGGGCGCACCAACCCCCTACCGGGATTCTCGGCGTGTCGGGGGGCGGGGTTTAGCCCCGGAGGCCGTCCCGGTCGGGGGGCGTCCCGAGCCGTGAGCCGGCGGCGGAGCGAACGTCTCGACCCAGGGGCGCCCCCTACACACTGCAGTTCACTTGCGTCGCGCGCCCTTTCCCTGAGCCCAGAGCCCTGAGCCCAGAGCCGAGGGCGGAGCGAACGTCTCAACCCAAGTGAGCTCCGGGATTAGATGTAGCGCAGCCAGCCGTGGGTGTCGGGAGCGTCGCCGTCGATGATCTCGAAGAACCGCTTCTGGACCGCCCGGGTCACCGGGCCGCACGTGCCCGCCCCGATCACGACCCGGTCCACCGACGTGATCGGCGTCACCTCGGCGGCCGTGCCCGAGAAGAACATCTCGTCGGCGACGTAGAGCGACTCGCGCTGGACCAGCTCCTCGCGGACCTCGTAGCCGAGGTCGCGCGCGACGGCGATGATCGAGTCGCGCGTGATGCCCGGCAGCACCGAGGCGTAGAGCGGGGGCGTGCGGATCACGCCGTCGCGGACGACGAACAGGTTCTGCGCGCTGCCCTCGCTGACGAAGCCGTTCACGTCGAGCGCGATCCCCTCGGCGTAGCCGTCGGCGATCGCCTCCATCTTGATCAGCTGGCTGCTCGCGTAGTTGGCGCTCGCTTTCGCCATGGTCGGGAAGGTGTTCGGCGCGACGCGGTTCCAGGAGCTGATGCGGACCGCGACCCCCTTCTCGAGCGCCTCGGCGCCGAGGTAGGCGCCCCACTCCCAGCAGAGGATCGCCACGTCCACCGGCGACCCGTAGGGGCTGACGCCCGGCTCGCCGTAGCCGCGGTAGATCAGCGGGCGGATGTAGCAGGCCTTCAGGTTGTTGGCCTTGATCGTGTCGATGATCGCCTGGTTCATCGCCTCCGGCCCGAACGGCACCTGCATCCGGTAGATCTTCGCCGAGTTGTAGAGGCGCGTCGTGTGGGCGTCGAGCCTGAAGCAGGCCGAACCCTTCGGCGTGGCGTAGCACCGCGCCCCTTCGAACACCGCGCTGCCGTAATGAATCACGTGAGAGGCCACGTGGATCTTCGCGTCCGCCCAGTCCACGAGCGACCCGTTCATCCAGATCTTGCCGGCGCTAGGAAATCCCATGAAACACCTCGATTGGCCTGGAACATCGGCCTGGAATGAAACGACCGGAAGGCTTCCCGGATCTTAGCACTACTGCATTTCGCCGCAAAAAGGGCAGCGATCGGTCCGCGGGTGCAGCGGCTCGCGGCAGTGCCAGCAGAAGCGCGCCGGCGGCGTCTCGCGCGCGCGCAGCCGCCCCTGGATCTCCTGCAGGTCCCCCGCCGC
>JAJXZZ010000452.1:0-2291 GCA_021779795.1 Acidobacteriota bacterium
CCGGCGCGGCAACTGGCGCGGCCGGCGACACGGCGGTCGCCGGCCCGCCCGACGGACCCGGGCGGCCCTGCCGGCCCCAGAAATCCACCAGCAGGACGGCGAGCAGGAGCGCGAGCACCACTCCTACGACAATGGCGATCTTTCGAGACCTTCGCACGTGGATCTCCCCCTGGCGGGGACCGTCATGACCCGGATTGGGCACGTCGGACCTTCGAGCCTATCACGGCTTTGATTCTCTCGAGCGTTCGCGTCTCGGACGGCAGAGCCGTCGAGATCGAACGAGCGGCCGCGGCTTCGTTCCGGTAGACCGTGCCGACGGCCGCCAGCACCTCGGACGCGAACCGCTGAGGAAACCCGGTCTGCACGTAATCGTTGACGTAGAGCTGCCCCAGGACGACCCGCGCGCGGCTGTCCACGAACATGACCGCCGCCCTGGCCCGGCTCACCGGCACGAGGACCGCGGCGATGTCCACCTCCACCGTCCCCCCGCTGTCGTCGCTGAGCATCATGGGCACCTGCTGCATGAGGCGGGGCTGGAGCGCCACGGCCTCCTCGTACTGCGCCCAGAGGAACTTTCCGGGGGCGTACCACGGGTATTCGAAGTTCAGCCGGCGCAGGGCGGGCGGGAACCGCGGGTCCCCCGCGCCGCTCTCGAGAAACAGCTCGAGCACGCGGTCGCCGGCACGGCCCGCGGCCAGTTGCGCCGCGCACCGCTGCCGCTGATCCTCCCGGGCCTGGTCGTCGGCGGCCGGCACGAGGTACGGGAGGAGGCTCTCGCGCTGCGCCGCGATGGCCGCGACGTCGGCGGCCGTGAGCGACCGGGTGGCGATCGAAAACGGGGCGGAGAACTCGAGATACAGGCGGTCGTCGGTGTTCAGCACGCCGTGTCGGGCGAACCGGGTCATCCCGTTCGTGCCCATCACGAAGTAGGTCAGCAGGTCGGCCGCCGACCCGATCTCGACGCGCCGCAGGTCGCCGGCCACGGCGGGGTCGGCCACGCGCCGCGCGAGGTCCGTCTCGTCGATGTGGATCGGGGACGCGCTCCCGAGGATCACTGCGTCGTAGTGGGCGAGCCACATCACGGTGTGCGGGAAGTTCTGCTGGAACGTCCGGACGATCGACGCGAGATCCTGCGGCGTCAGTTCGTAGAGCGGCAGCCACTGCGCGATGACGCCGCCGGGGCGGAGGTGCCGGGCGGCCAGCGCGAAGTACTCGCTCGAATACAGGTAGCCCGCCCCCTGGAACCACGGGTGGATCGGGTCGGCCGTGATGACGTCGAACCTCCGGTCGGTCGTCATCAGGTAGTTCCGGCCGTCGTTGATGACGACGCGGACCTTCGGGTTGTCGAGGACGTGATGGTTGTAGGCGGCAAACGTCCTCGCCACGCCCAGGACTTTCGGCTCGATCTCGGCGATCGTCACCCGCTCGACGCCGGGCACCACGGAGGTGGCGCCGGCCGTCATGCCGCTGCCGAGGCCGACGACCAGGACCTGCTTCGGATCCCGGTCGAGGAGCATCGGCAGGTAGCCGAGCATCAGCTGGTTCTGCTGCTCCCGCGGGTTGGTGGACGCTTCGATCCGGCCGTTGGTCAGGAACGCCTGATCGCCCCCCTTGATCTTGATGACGCTGACGGTCGATTCGCTGCCCTCCGCGTAGTAGAGGACATCGGTGTTGTCCACCGCGTCGCGAACCAGTTCCGGCGTCGCGAACACGTCGGGCTGGTTGCTCCGGAAGATGGCGAAGTACTTCCGGTCCCAGACGCGCGCGACGTCCTTGTTGACGCCCAGCACGGCGACGACGGCCAGCGCCACGACCGCGACCGCAGCCGTCAGCCACCGCGGCTTTCGCAGGCTGGCCAGCACCACCAGGCCCAGCCCCATGTTGATCGCCGTCAGCATGACGAGCGACCGCTCGATCCCGAACCAGCGGATCAGCAGCAGGCCGCTGACGGCGGCCCCGAGGATGGCGCCCACGGTGTTGGCGCCGAGCACGTCGCCGACGGCCCGTCCCACGGCCTTCCGCCGCAGGTTCAGCGCCTCGCCGGCCAGGGGAAACGCGGCGCCCATGAACAGCGCCGGAACGAGCATGTACAGGAAGGCCAGCAGGAAGTTGGCCCAGGCCTTGCCGCCGAACGACGCCGCCCCTGCGCCGAGGATGAAGTGCTGCAGCCGAAACGTGTTGACCGGGATGTCGCGCAGGTAGACCGTGGCGGCGAGCGCCGTGACGCCGATGAGAACCTCGGTCACGCCGAACCAGGCGACGACGCGCCTGGGGCCCGCGCTCGAGCCGCC
>JAJXZZ010000452.1:2301-2755 GCA_021779795.1 Acidobacteriota bacterium
GCCCGGGCCAGGCCGCCGTAGGCCGCGCTGCCGAGCGCGATGCCGGTCAGGAAGGCGGCCAGGATGACCGTGAACCCGTAGACGCTCGCGCCGACGGCGACGGCGAGCACCCGCGTCCAGAGCACCTCGTAGCCGAGGGCGCAGAACCCGCTGACGCCGATGCCCCAGAGCACGAGCGTGAGCGGGAGCAGCCCCACGCCGCCCTCCGCATGGTCCGCGGCCTCCGGCTCGGGTGCGGCCACGGGCTCGCCCCCCGGGACGGAGGGGGCGGCAGCCGGTTCCGGCAGCAGGAAGCTGACGATCCCGACGAGCACGCTTGTCGCCACGGCGATGGCGAGCGTCGTGCTGACGGCGTAGAGCCTCAGGAAGACGAAGCCGGCGAGCACGGCCCCGAGCACCGCGCCGAGGGTGTTCACCCCGTAGAGGAACGACAGGTGCCGGCGGAGGTTCGCGG
>JAJXZZ010000453.1 GCA_021779795.1 Acidobacteriota bacterium
CGATCTGCGGCACGGAGCCGCAGGCCGGCGAGGGGATGACGGGCGGCGGCGCGGAATCCCAGGCCGACGAGGCCGCCCCGGAGTCGGGCGCGCCCGCCCCGGACACGCACGAGCGCGAGGACTCGTGAAGATCGCGTTCATCGTCACGCGCTACGGCACCGAGATCCTCGGCGGCCCGGAGTACCACTGCCGGCTGGTGGCCGAGCGGCTGGCCGAGCGCCACCAGGTCGAGGTGCTGACCACCTGCGCCCGCGACCGGTCCACGTGGCAGAACGAGTACCCGGAAGGCCCCGACCGCGTTCGCGGCGTGCTCGTCCGCCGGTTCCCGACCGCGCGGACGCGCGACGCCCGCGAGGACGGCCGCGTCCCGGACGACCTGGTCTCGGGCGCGCGCGGCGAGGCCGACCAGGTCGAGTGGCTGCGTCGCCAGGGGCCGTGGAGCCCGGCGCTGCTCGAACACCTCGGCCGGCAGCACGCCTCGTACGACGCGCTGGTCTTCTTCGGCGGCCTGCACGTGCTGACCGCGCTGGGCCTGAAGGTCGCGCCGTCGCGGAGCGTCCTGGTGCCGGCCGTGCACGACGAGGCCGCCGTGCGCCTCCCGCTGTTCAGGGACGTCTTCCGCCTGCCGGCGGCGATCGCGTACGACACCGAGGCGGAGCGGCGATTCCTGCTGTCGCGGTTCGACGTGCGCGCGAACGTGCAGGAGGTGATCGGCTGCGGCGTCGATCTGCCGCAGCACCACGCCTACCCGCGGCAGGGCATCGAGCCGATCGACGCCGGAGACGGCGACGCGGCGGCCGGGGACGAACCGGCCGGCCGGCGCCCGGGCCGGTCGCACCTCACCTCGCGCGGCGCCATCTTCCGGCGGCGCCACCGGCTGCACGGACCGTTCGTGCTGTTCGGCGGCCGCATCGAGCCCGGGATGGGCTGCGAGGAGCTGATCGAGTACTTCGGCGCCTACGTCGAGCGGGGCGGCGACGCGTCGCTCGTGCTGATGGGCGTGAAACTGATGGCGCTGCCCGAGGAGCCGTTCGTCACCTTCGCGGGGCTGCTCTCCGACATCGAGCGCGGGCAGGCGCTCGAGGCGGCGACCGTCGTCGTGGCGCCGTCGCCGGTCGAGAAGCTGTCGCTGCTCGCGCTGGAGGCGTTCTCGGTCGGCACGCCGGTGCTGGCCAACGCGCGCAGCGAGGTGCTGGTGGACCACTGCCTGGCGAGCCACGCCGGGCTCTTCTACGCCGACCGCGACGAGTTCGTCGAGTGCCTGAACGAGCTGGTGGGCGACGAGCGGCTGCGGGCGTCGCTCGGCCGCAACGGCCGCGAGTACATCCGGCAGCACTACCGGTGGGACACGGTCGTCGCGAAGTACGAGCGGGTGATGGGGGAGATCAGGAAGTAAGAAGTACGAAGTACGAAGTACGAAGTACGAAGTAAGAAGTACGAAGTACGAAGTGCGCAGGCGGAATTGACGCGCGTCAGTCGAGGCCTGGCGCAGAGGGGTCGATCTCGGCGCTGTTCTCCACTGATCCAAGGCCGGCACCGCCGCGAACCCCGCCGTGCGGGTTCAGCCCACCCGCCCTCGCTCGAACCGGGCGCGGAACCGTTCGGGCGCCTCGATGGCGAACGGCGTCCGGCCGACGAGTTCCAGCAGCGCGCGGTCGCCACTGACGAGCACCTGCGCCCGACCCGCGGCCGCGAGCGTCAGAAACGGTTGGTCGTGCCGATCTCTGCACCTCGGCAGGCCGCCCGGAACGGTCCCGGCGACGGTGATCGTCGCCGTGTACGGCACGTACGCGGCCAGCGCCGCCTCCACGTCATCCGCGTCCAAGCCGAACTTGGGATAGCCGAGCACCCGAACCAGCTCTTGCAGCGTCGGTCGGTTGACGAGCGGCGCGACCCGTCCGTCGAGCCAGAGTGCGCGCAGCCACGCCAGCCGGCCCCGTTCGAACAGCAGCGCGGAGACGACGACGTTGGTGTCGAGGACGACTTTCACGCCCGTCGTCTCCGGGCCCACCGCACCGCTGCCGCGACGTCGCGCTCGGTGACGCCGAGTTCGGCGAGCCTGGCGCGCACCTGTTCCAGGCGGTCCGGGCGCACTGGCGCGAGAACGATACGCCCGTTGTCGATCCGGACGTCGAAGTGGTCGACGCCCGGGAAGGCGTCGGCGATCTTCTTCGGCAGCGTGAGCTGGTTCTTGACGGTCTTCTTTGCCAGCATAGTAAGGATATCTTACTTCCTTACTGAGGTCCCTTCAAGCGTCTCCCGGTCCCCATCCTGTTGACGCTCACCGAAGACTGACCATCTCCCCTCGATCGAGATTGACCAAGGCTGAGGGCATCGTGCAGATCTTCACCTGCGTCGCCGTGGTGTGCGCCCCTTCTGCTACAAGACCTCACGCGCTGGAAAGAAGGTCGCGACATCCTGGTCAATTGTCGGTGAGCAGAACCGCGTTTCCCTGGTCAGTCTTCAACGAGCGGCAACGCCAACAGCTCCTCGCCGAACGGCAGGAAGTCGTGCCGCGCGATCACCTGCCCCTGCGCGTCGGTCACCGCGCGCACCGAGCCTATCGCGTCGAGATGGTAGTACTCCACCACTTGCAGCGGCGTCGGCGTCACGTCGGGCGCCGGGGCCGTCCACATCGTGGCCACGTCTGGGCCATCCGCTTCCAGCGCCGCCCCGTCCCCCGCGTGTCCTCCCTCATTGAATGAAGGGGCGGGGATAGGGCTGCTGGGCGCCGGCTGGGTCGTCAAGAACACG
>JAJXZZ010000054.1 GCA_021779795.1 Acidobacteriota bacterium
CGAGCTTCGTGGGGGACCGCACCGGCTACCCCAGCGGCAGCCGCGGGCGCGCGCGGGACACCCCTTCGACAGAGGCCCCGAGGTTGAGGGCGATCGTCGCCTGCTGCCGCGGCCCGTACTGCGTGCTCGCCGCCGAAGCGGTCCGGGTGCTCCGCCGGCGAGGCTTCGATGCCGTGCGTCTCTCCGACGGGCATCCGGAATGGCGTGACGCGGGGCTGCCGGTCGAGCGCGGGACCGAACGTGCCACAACTGCAAAGGAGACGCGATCGTGAAGACCCTCATGATTCTCAACGACCCGCCGTACGGCACCGAGCGCACCTACAACGGGTTGCGGCTGGCGCTCAATCTCCTGCAGAAGGCGGAGGGGCTCGAACTGACGGTGTTCCTGATGGGCGACGCAGTCGGGTCCGCGAAGGTCGGTCAGCAGACGCCGAGCGGCTACTACAACCTCGAACGCATGCTGAAAGGCGTGGTCGCCAGAAAGGGGCGCGTGCTGCTGTGCGGAACCTGCATGGACGCGCGCGCGCTGCGAGAAGAGGAGGTCGTCGCGGGTTGCCGCCGGAGTTCGCTCGACGAGTTGACCGAGGCATCCCTCTGCTCCGACCGGGTGCTCGTGTTCTGACAGGGCTTCGGCCAAGGACCGTCCAACCGAAGGGGCATCCTCGATCTCGGCGGTGGGCAAGATCCCCGTGCGGGTCGACGACCTGGGGGTGGATTTCCTCGAATGTCGCCAGCATCGTCGCCCTTGGCGCGGCCCAGGCACGCGCTTCCCTCTCCGGCCGCGCATCGGGGGGCGAGCCCCCGCCTTCCGGCCATCCGCCTCCGCGGCCGCTTGATCGCGCGGCCGCTACGGCGACATGTCTCGCCGAAGCCAGCCGAGGAGCACGACCCACCCGCGGGATGGCGGAGGCGGACCTCGAACAGGGAATGGTGACCGTCACGAGGACGGGCTTCGCGATGCTGTCTCAGCCCCGCCGGGCCGCCTCGATGGCCGCGACGTCGATCTTCCTCATCGGCATCATGGCCGCGAAGACGCGTTTCGCCTCCTCGCCGCCCGCCGCCAGCCCGTCGGTCAGCGCGCGCGGGGTGATCTGCCACGAGAGGCCCCAGCGGTCCTTGCACCAGCCGCACGCGCTCTCCTGGCCCCCGTTGCCGACGATCGCGTTCCAGTAACGGTCCGTCTCCTGCTGCGTGTCGGTCGCAACCTGGAAGGAGAAGGCTTCGCTGTGCCGGAACGCCGGGCCGCCGTTGAGACCCAGGCAGGGTATGCCGACGACGGTGAACTCCACCGTCAGGACGTCGCCCTCCCTGCCGCCCGGGTAGTCGCCGGGCGCCTTGTGAACGGCGGTCACCCGGCTGTCGGGAAACGTCGCGGCGTAGAACCGCGCCGCCTCGTGCGCGTCCTTGTCGAACCACAGACAGATGGTGTTCTTCGGCTTCACGTTCGTGCGCTCCTCGTGCGTGGACGGGGCGACCAGAGCCATTTCCGCCAGTCTACGCGAACCCGTGGCGGATGACCACGCGGGCCCGCGAGCCCCGACTTGGCGTAGCCTCGCTCGCGCGCCGGCCGGCCCTGCGGACTGGCCGCGAATCGCCAACCGGCGTAACCTGGATTCCAGGAGCCGCCCGGCCGCCAGGCGATCGAGCGGCTGGAGACCGTGAACGCCGCGCGCGACGAGACGAGGTGAAGCGATGCAGAAGCGCACATTGGGCAGGAGCGGCCTGGAAGTCTCGGCTCTCGGCTTCGGGTGCATGGGCATCAGCTTCGGCTACGGGCCCGGGGTGAGCCGGCAGGACGGGATCGCGGTGATCCGCGCGGCCGTCGAGCGCGGCGTCACCTTCTTCGACACCGCCGAGGCATACGGCCCGTTCAAGAACGAAGAGGTGGTCGGCGAAGCCCTCCGCCCGGTCCGCGACCAGGTCGTGATCGCAACCAAGTTCGGGTTCAAGTTCGAGGGCGGCAAGCAGGCGGGCCTCGACAGCCGGCCGGCGCACATCAGGGAGGTGGCCGAAGCCTCGCTGAAGCGGCTCGGGACGGACCGGATCGACCTGCTCTACCAGCACCGCGTGGATCCCGACGTCCCGATCGAAGACGTCGCCGGGACGGTAAAGGACCTGATCCGCGAGGGCAAGGTCGGGCACTTCGGGATGTCGGAAGCGGGCGCCGAGACGATTCGCCGCGCGCACGCGGTCCAGCCGGTCGCGGCGCTGCAGAGCGAGTACTCGCTGTGGTGGCGGGAGCCGGAGAAGCTCCTGTTCCCGACGCTCGAGGAGCTGGGCATCGGGTTCGTGCCGTTCAGCCCGCTCGGCCGGGGGTTCCTCACCGGGACGATCGACGAGACGACCACGTTCGACGCCACCGACTTCCGCAACCTCGTCCCGCGCTTCACGGCCGAGAACCGCAAGGCGAACCTCGCGTTCGTCGAGTGGCTGACGGCCTTCGCCGGGCTGAAGCAGGCGACGCCCGCGCAGGTCGCGCTGGCGTGGCTGCTGGCGCAGAAGCCATGGATCGTGCCGATCCCGGGGACGACCAAGCCGCACCGGCTCGAGGAGAACGTGGGCGCCGTCGCGGTCGAGTTGACGGCCGACGACCTCGGCGAGATCGTCCGCGCGACGGCGGCGATCGACATTCATGGCGCGAGGTACCCGGAGCGCCTGCAGAAGCAGGTCGGGCGCTGACGGCGCGGAAGGCCTGCGCGCCCTCCCTACACGTCCTCGGCCGGTTCCTCGCTCAACGGGCCGGCCGTCCGCCGGCCTCGCATGACCCGCAGCACGGTCGGCGTCGCGACCAGCGACAGCAGGACCGAGACCGCCAGCGCGCCCATCACGGCCACCGCGAGCGGCTTCAGCATGTCGGCTCCCGACCCGACGCCGTAGGCCAGCGGCAGCATGCCGAGCGCCGCCGCGAGCGAGGTCATCAGCACCGGCCGGAGCCGGCGCCTCCCCGACCGGACGAGCGCCTCGTCGAGCGAGTCGCCCTGCTCGAGGAAGTGATCGACGAAGTCGAGCATGAGGATCCCGTTCTTGGCGACGATGCCGATGCCGATGATCGCGCCGAGGAACGAGACGACGTTGAGCGAGGTGCCGGTCAGCCAGAGCGCCAGCATCGTGCCGAACAGCGACAGGATGGCCCCGGCGACGATCGCGATCGGCTCGGCGAACGACCGGAACTCGACGAGCAGCACGGTGAACACCAGCACGACCGCCATCGCCAGCACCACGGTCAGGTTCCGGAACGACTCCTGCTGCTGCTGGAACAGCCCGCCGTACTCGATCGACGCGGATGGAATCGACTTGTCGGCCGCGATCGCGCGCTGGATGTCCGCCATCGCGCTGCCGAGGTCCCGGTTCTCGAGCCGCCCGGTCACCGCGATGTCCTGGCGCAGGTCCTCGCGCCTCAGCTCGAGCTGGCCGGTCTCGACGCTCACGTCGGCGACATCGGCGAGGCGGACGACGCCGCCCGTCGGGGAGCGGAGCGGCAGCTCGCGGAGCTTCGCGATCCGGCTGATGTCGGCCGGGTCCATCTTCACCCGCACGGTGACGACGTGGTCGCCCTGCAGCACCATCGAGGCCGGGTCCCCGAGCATGGCGGTGTTCAGCGCGGCGGCAATGTCGGACGCGGTGAACCCGAGCCGCGCCGCGTCAACCGGCCGGACGGTGAAGCGGAGCTCGGTGCCGGCGTAGGTCAGCCCGTCGAACGTGTCCACCACGCCCGGGACGCGCTTGAGCACCTGCTCGATGCGCGGCCCGACCGCCTTCAGCTGCGCCTGGTCGGGAGAGTAGAACTTCACCTCGATCGGCTCGGGGGCCCACATCAGGTCCCCGATGAGGTCGGTCAGGATGCCAGGGAAATCCCAGTGCACGCCGGGCAGCGCCGACGTCAGCTTGGCGCGCAGCGAGGCGATCACCTCGTCGGTCGAGCGCGTCCGGTTCGCGCGCAGCTTCACCAGGAAATCGCCGGTGTTGGGCTCGGCGATCGCGAGCGCCAGGCGGGCGCCGGTGCGCCGCGAATAGCTCTCGACCTCGGGCGTGGCCCTGAGGATCTTCTCGGCCTGGAGCAGCTCCTGGTTCGTCTCGGTCAGGCTCGTGCCGGGCGGCGTGAAGTAGTCGATCACGAAGCCGCCCTCGTCCATCGGGGGGAGGAAGTCGGACTGGAGGTTCCGGTACAGGACCGCGGCAGCCGCCAGCACGAGGACGGCCACGCCGAGGGTGACCCAGCGCCACCGGAGCGCCGCGCGCAGCGCGGTCTCGTAGAGGTTCCCGAGCCACCGAAGCACGGCGCCTTCGCCGCCGCGCCCCGCCCCGGCGCCCGATCGGCCGCGGCGCGTGAACCACAGCGCCAGCGCCGGCGTGAACGTCACCGCCAGCACCAGCGACGTCAGCAGCGCGCTGACCATCGTCAGGGCCAGCGCGCGGAAGAAGACGCCCGTGATGCCGTCGAGGAACGCCAGCGGGATGAAGACGACGACCGGCGTGAGCGTGGATCCGACCAGCGGCCGGAAGATCTCGCTGACGCCCTGCTGCACGGCCCTCACCCGCGACAGGCCGGAGGTCATCTTCGTGTGGATCGACTCGACGACGACGATGGCGTCGTCGATGACCAGGCCGATGGCGGCGGCGATCCCGCCGAGGGTCATGATGTTGAACGTCAGCCCCGCGAACTGCATCACGACCAGCGTGATCAGCACGGTCACCGGGATGACCAGCGTGGCGACCAGCGTCGTGTGCCAGGCCCGCAGGAACGCGTAGATGATGAGGAGCGACAGCAGCAGCCCGAACCCGATGGCCTCCCACACCGACCGGACCGAGTCGCTGACGATGAGCGACTGGTCGTAGAAGAAGGCGAGCTTCATGTCCGGCGGCAGCTCGGACCGCAGCCTTGCGAGGTCGGCGTCCACCTGCTTCGCGATGTCGAGCGTGCTGCCGTCGGGCTGGCTCTTGACGTTCAGCAGCACCGCGTTCACGCCGTCGGCGGTCACCACGTTGAAGACCGGCTCGGGGCCGCGCTCGACGCGCGCGACGTCGCGGACGCGGACGGGCACGCCGTTCGGCGCGGCGACCACGAGGTCGCCGATCTGGCCGGCCGTGCGCGCCCGCGCGTCCACGACGGTCAAGTACAGCGTGTGGTTCTCCTCGTGCATGCCCGCCGGCCCGATGATGTTGTTGCGGGCGATCGCGTCGCTGACCTGGGTGAGCGACAGGCCGGCCGCCTGCAGGCGGGCGGGATCCACCACGACGTGGTACTCGGGCGCGCGGCCGCCGACCAGATCGACGCGCGCGACGCCGGGGATCTGCAGGAACAGGGGCTTGAGCGTGTAGCGGGCCGTCTCCCACAGCGAGGTCAGGTCGCGCGTCGGGCTGGTGAGGCTGATGCCGATGATGGGAAAGGCCGAGAAGGTGAGCCGCTGGACCATCGTCGTCGCCGTCGGCGGCAGGGCGGCGCGGATCTCCGCCAGCCGGCTCGACACGTACAGCTCCGACTGCACCATGTCCACGGACCAGTTGAAGAAGACGTTGACCTCCGCCGATCCGCGGCCCGTGGCCGAACGCACGTTCTCGACGCCCGGGATGTCCTTCATCGCCTCTTCGATCGGCCGCGTGATGGTCGCCATCATCTCGTCGGCCGGCATCACGCCGTTGTCCACCAGGATGACGACGCGCGGGAAATTGGTCTGCGGGAAGACCGACGAGGGGATGCGGTACGCGCTGTAGACGCCGGCGACGCAGAGCGCGAGGCAGATGAAGGTGACCGAGAGCGCGTGGTGCGTGACCCACGTCGCCTCTCGCTGCGGCGCGGGCGGCCGATCGTGCCCGCGGGGCGATGGGGGGCGCGCGGGCGTCATCGGCCGATCACCCGGATGCGCGTCCTGGGAAGCAACCCATACGCGCCCTGCACGACGACCTGCTGGCCTTCGCGGAGGCCGGCGGCCTCGATGCCCCGCAGGCCGCCCTCGGTCAGGCCGGTCTTCACGGGCGTCCTGACGGCGACGTGTCCCTCGACGAGGGCGACTTCCGGCCCGGCCGGGCCCTGGACGACGCTGTCCACGGGGACGGCCAGCTGGTTCGGCCGTTCCTCGGCCAGGATCCGTGCGTTGACGAACTGGCCGGGGCGAAGCCCCGTCCTCCCGGCCAGCCGCACGCGGATCGGCACCGTGTCGGTGGCGGGATCGACCTGCGCGCCGAGGTACTCGACGGTTCCGTGCTCGGTCGTCGCCTGTTCGTTGGCCGGCTGCATGCCGGGCTGGTCCGGGGAGCCCGAGCCGGGCGCCGGAACCGCGTTCGTCGGCGCCGCCGGGGCGGCGCCGACCACCAGCGTCACGTCCTGCCCGCGCCTCACCCGCGCGATGTCGGCGCTCCTCACCGCCACGGTCACCACGAGCCGCCCGAGGTCGATCTCCTGCGCGAGCGCGGTCATGGGATCGACGGCGTCGCCCAGCTTCGCGTTGACCTTCACCAGGGTGCCGTCGATCGGCGCCGGCACGTCGAGCAGCCGGCGCTGGAGCTCGGCCGCGCGGAGGTCGTTCTTCGCGGAGGCCAGCTGCTGTTTCGCGTCCTGATACGTCTTCTGCGAGGTCGCCTGTCCCGGGCCGAGCTGCTCCTGGCGCTGGAGAACGGTCTCCGCGAATCTCACCGCTTCCTGCGCGCGTTGAACGGCCACGTCGGCCACGCGGCTGTCGAGCTGGAAGAGCAGCGTCCCCTTGCTGACCCGCTGACCCTCCGCGCAGTGGATCGCGGCGACCAGGCCCGCGACCGGCGCCGCAATCGTGGCGGCCGCCGGGGGGCGGCCGGACAAAGCCGGCTCGGGCTCCACCCGGCCCCAGCCGGCGACATACCCGTGCAGCGTGAGGCGGACGATCGGCGCGACGGTCACCGACACCAGCGCCTCGGGCGCCGACGACGCCTGCTCAGACGGCGTCGTCCCGCACCCGGCGGCGGCCGCCAGCAGGGCCGCCGCGCACGCCGCTCGAAAGGCGCGAACGCTCACCAAGGCTCGAACGCTCACTGTGGATACCTCGGAAGAGGGTCGATGGGAAGGTCCGCCGGGCGCTGCATGGCGTCTTCGAGATCGCCGAGCGCCTGCTGGACCTGGACGAGCGTCTGGAGACGCGCCAGCTGCCGGGAGGCCAGCTCCACCTGGATCACGCCGAGATCGAGCTTCGAGATGGCGCCCGCGGCGAACTGCGCTTCCGCGGTTCGTTCCGCGGCCTGCGACGCGTGAAGGCTCTGATCCGCCACGTGCAGCGCGTCGAGACCGGTCCGATACGCGCCGATGGCGCGCTCGATGGCGCCGATCGCGCCGGCCTGCACCGCGATGACGGCATCGGCGGCGGCCGTGCGCCTGGCCTCGGCCTCCCCGATGGGCCCCTGGTTCCGGTTGAACACCGGCAGGACGGCGGGGAAGGCGAAGATCGTCCACTTGTTCTTATCCTGGTCGAGCTGGTAGCCGGGACCGAGGTGCAGGTCCGGGTACTGCTGCGCGATCTCCAGCTGCAGGGCAGACTGGCTGGCCTCGTAGCCGGCGAGCGCGCCCAGCACGTCGGCGCGGTTGAGCAGCGCCGCGCGCCGCACCGCCCGGTCCGGGAGGTCGCCGGGCACGGCGTCGAACGCGCCGAAGTCGAGGCGGATCCCGTCGAGCGCGGCGACGGGAACGCCCACCGCCGTCGCGAGGCGCGCCCGCGCGTCCTCCCGCTGCCGCCGCGCGTCGGCGAGCGCCAGGCGGGTCGCGTCGAACTGCAAGCGCGCCTGCGCCATCTCGAACGTCGAGATCTCGCCCGCGCTGAGCTGGCGCTCGAACAAGGCGATGTTCCCGTCGGCGATCGCCTGCTGGCGGGTGAGGACGTCGAGGCTCCGCGACGCCGAGAACAGGTCGAGCAGCGCCTGCCGGACGCGCGCCCGAACCTGCCAGGCCGCGGCCGCCACCTGGAAGCGGGCGCTCTCGGACAGGTTCCGCGCCGCCGCGATCCGATGGCCGCGCTTGCCGGCCGTCTCGATGGTGAAGTCGAGGTTGAGGTTGAGAATCCAGGGCCTGATCGCGCTCGGGTCGCTCGTCGAGTCGTATCCCGGGCCGGTGCTGGCCGGGGAGGGGTTGGGCCGCGCGCCGGCGGTCACGATCCCCGCCCTGGCGACCGCCCAGGCGTCGCGCACCGAGGCGAGATCGGGATTGTAGTACAACGCGGCGACCGTCAGCGCCCGAAGATCCCACGCCGCGGGCGGCCAGTTCGGCGCGACGCGCGCCGGCGCGGCCGCCTGCGCGAGGCCCGGGTCCGAGAGGGATCGCTGCTCGAACCGGTCCAGCGTGGCGTCAACCGCCAGGGGCCGCGGCTGGTAGTGGACGCATCCCGCGATCCAGCCCGCCGCCAGCAGACACGCCAGGTGTGCCGCTTGCCTTCGCCACGTCACGCAGAACAGTTTATGCGGACAGGCCTGAAACGTACCTGAAGTTTGCCTGAACCGGGGGTCCCTGCCGGCTGAGGTCCCTTCCGGCGCGGCCCCGTCTCCGCGGTCCCTTGATCCCCGCCCGCGTCTACGTTACTGTGCGCGACACCGAAAGGGGTGTCCCCATGACTCTCAGATCGTCGCTCTTCCGGCTGGCCAGCGGTGTCCTCGCGGTCGCCGGCGCAGCCGTCCTCCATACCGCCGTGCAGGCGGGGGGCCCGCGGGTCAGCCCGGACCTTTACGCGGGATTGCGCTGGCGCAATATCGGCCCCTTCCACGGCGGCCGGATTTCGGCCGTCACCGGTGTCATCGGCGACGCCGGCACCTTCTACATGGGCACGCCGCAGGGCGGCGTCTGGAAGACGACGAGCGCCGGCGTCAGGTGGGATCCGATCTTCGACGAGGTGACCGACGCCGACGGGGTCGGCGCCATCCAGGTCGCGCCGTCGAACCCGAACATCGTCTACGTCGGCACCGGCGACTCGGTGGCCGGCCCTTCCGGCAACGGCATGTACAAGTCCACGGACGCCGGGAGGACGTGGACGCACATCGGCCTCGACGAGGCGCTGAAGATCAACAAGCTCGTCGTCGATCCCAAGGACCCGACTCTCGTCCTGGCGTCTGCGACCGGCGACGACAAGGGCCGCGGCAGCGGCGTGTATCGCTCGACCGACGGCGGCGGCACGTGGACGAAAGTGCTCGAGCCCGAGGGCGGCGGCGGCACGCGCGACCTCGAATACGCCTTCGACATGCCGACGGTGATGTTCGCCGCCACGCAGGGCACGCTGCCCCTCTGGGGCGGGCGGCCGGCCGCGGCCGGCGCCACGCCGGCGGGCAAGCCCGCCCGGCTCTACAAGTCGGATGACGAGGGCAAGACCTGGAGCGAGGTGAAGTCGCTGCCCGCCTACCCCGGCCGCATCAGCGTGGCGGTCGCGATGCGCACGGGCGGCCGGCGCGTCTACGTCGTTGGCAACGCCATCGAGAACGGGTCTGGCGTCTTCCGCTCCGACGATGGCGGGGCGACGTGGAAGCACGTGGGGAACGGCGAAGCGCGTGTCGCCAACGGGCAGGGGAACTACGGGTCGGGCGTGTGGGTCGATCCGCAGGACCCCGACGTCGTGTACGTCGCCAGCATCCCGCTCTACCGCTCGACCGACGGCGGCAACACGTTCGCGGTGTTCAAGGGCGCGCCGGGCGGCGAAGACTACCACTGCATGTGGATCGACCCGACGAACGGCCGGCGCATGCTCGTCGGCGCCGACCAGGGCGCGAGCGTCACGCTCGACGGCGGACAGACGTGGAGCTCCTGGTACAACCAGCCGGTCGGGCAGCTCTACCACGTGGCGACCGACACGCGCTATCCGTACTGGGTGATGGGCGCCGAGCAGGACACCGGCGCGGTCATGACGCGCAGCCGCGGCAACTTCGGCCAGATCAACGCGTTCGACGCGTCGCCGCTCCCCTCGTCCGAGTTCGGCACGATCACGCCCGATCCGCTCCGCCCCGAGATCCTCTACGGCGTCGGCTACGGGGCGGGGCAGGGCGGGGGCACGCTCATCAAGATCGACATGGCGACGGCCCAGTGGGGGAACGTGGCGCCGAACTTCGGCGCTGACGGCGCGAAGTACCGCGCGACGCGCGACTTCTGGAAGCGCTTCGACACGGCGTTCGAGCCGACGGCGCTGTACGTCGGCTACCAGTGCCTGCTCGTGACGCGCGACGGCGCGAAGACCTGGACGGCGTTCAGCCCAGACCTGACGACGGCGAAGGGCCAGCCGGCCGTGGCGTGCGGCACGCCCCTGCCGCCTGCGCCGCAGGCCGCGCCGGCCGGCGGCCCCCGCGGCGGCGCGATGCCTCCGGCGATCGCCGATTTCTCGCTCTCCACGGCCAGGAAGGGCGTCGTGTGGACGGTGAGCAGCAACGGGCAGATCTACAACACGATGGACGGCGGCCTGCGCTGGAACAACGTGAGCAACGTGACCGACGCGCCGGCCTCCATCTCGTATTCCACGATCGAGGCCGGGCACCAGGACGTCGGCACCGCGTACCTCGCCGGGCGAGTCGCGCCGGCGCGGGGCGCCGCCGGCGCCCCGCCGGCCCACATGGACGAGCCGTTCATCTGGCGCACGCACGACGGCGGCAGGACGTGGACGAAGATCGTCAACGGGTTGCCGGTCGGCCAGCGCACCGGCAGCTGGGTCAACGTCGTCCGCGAGGACCCGAGGCAGAAGGGGCTGCTCTTCGCCGGAACCGAGACGACCGTCTACGTGTCGTTCGACGACGGCGACGACTGGCAGGAGCTGCGGCTGAACCTGCCGAGCACGTCGATCCGCGACATGGTCTTCCACACCCACGATCACATGAACGACCTCGTGATCGTCACCTACGGCCGCGGCTTCTGGGTGCTCGACGACATGAGCCCGCTGCGCGAGCTGGCGGTCCGGGCGAAGGCGATCGCGGCCGCGCCGGCGTACCTGTTCGAGCCGGGCGACGCCATCCGGGCGCGGATGAACGCCAACTGGGACCAGCCGATCAACCGGGACGAGCCGCACGCGCCGAACCCGCCCTACGGCGCGATCGTCTACTACCACCTCAGTCGGCCGCCGCGCGGCGAGATGACGCTGAAGGTGCTCGACGCGGGCGGCCGGCTGGTTCGAACGATCTCGAGCACGCCGCCCCCGCCGATCACGGGGGCGTTGTACACCGACCGGTGGCTGGCGACGCCCGGGAGCCGGTCGCTGGCCACGAGCGCGGGGATGCACCGCGTCAACTGGGACCTGCGCTACGACGACCCGCCGGCGATCGGCCACGACCTCCAGAACCAGATGAACGCGGTCGAAGGCCTGGTGACGCCCGGACCGCACGGAGCGCAGGCGCTGCCCGGCACCTACACGCTCGAGCTGACGGTTGACGGCGTCAAGTACACGCAGGCGCTCGTGGTGCGCAACGACCCGCGCGTCGGCGAAAGCCCGGCCGTGATGTCCGGGCTGCGGGCGCAGCACGCGCTCATGGAACTGGCGTACGAAGGCGCCAGGGACACGTACGGCGCCAACCAGGAAGTGACGGCCGTCCGCCACGCGCTGGCGGCGCTCGAGGGCGGGAAGCTGCCGCGCGACGTGGCCGCGCAGGCGAAGGCGCTCGACGGCAAACTCGGCGCCTTCGGCGGACCGGCCGGCGAGCGCGCTGGGTT
>JAJXZZ010000055.1 GCA_021779795.1 Acidobacteriota bacterium
CGACGCCCGACCGGCGTCCGACGGCGCCGCGGCGGCGCCGGCCGCCGGCGCCCACGACGGGCTGTTCGGCGTCTTCAGCGACATCGGCCGCGCGCGCTCCCTGCCGGAAGTGCTCACGCTGCTGGCCGGCCATGCCGCCTCGATGGCCGACCGCGTGGCGGTGCTGATCGTCGGCGGGTCGGCGATGCGGCCGTTCGCCCTGAGAGACGAGCCGGGCGCGAGCCTGCCGGCGATGGAGGTGACGATCGTGCCGGGCACGCTCTTCGCCGCCGCCGTCGAGAGCGGCCGGCCGGCGACGACCAGGGACCTGCCCATGGGCCAGGGCAACCCGATTGCCGACGCGCTCGCGCCCCGGGCGGGCTGCTACGGCACGGCCTTCCCGGTCCTGCAGGCCGGCCGAACCGCGGCGATCCTGTACTGCGAGCGGGCCGAGACCGAGGGGCCGGCGGCCGTGGATCCGAAGCTGAAGTCGCTCGAAGTGCTGATCCGCCAGGCCAGCTGGCGCCTGGACGGGCTGGCCCGTTCGGCCGGCGCCGGCCAGGCGCCGGTGCAGGGCTGAAGACCGGCCCCCTCCTGGCTCTCTTACCTCGGCCCGGGCGGTTCCGCGTCCGGCTCGAAGACCAGCGACGTGCCGTTCGTGCAGTACCGCTTGCCGGTCGGCGCCGGCCCGTCGTCGAAGACGTGGCCCAGGTGGCCGCCGCAGGCGCGGCAGCGCATCTCGACGCGCGCCATGCCGTGGCTGCGGTCGATCGACGTCTCGATCGCCTCGTCGAAGGCCTCGGAGTAGCTGGGCCAGCCCGACCCGCTGTCGAACTTGGCGTCCGACGGGAACAACGGGGCGCCGCACCCGGCGCAGACGTAGCGCCCGCGCCGGTGCTCGCTGTTGTACGGGTGGGACCAGGGCGGCTCCGTCCCCCGCCGGCGCAGCACGCGGTACTGCTCGGGCGTGAGGGCGGACCGCCACTGCTCGTCGGACCGGCGGCGCGGATCGCCCGCCGGGTTGCCGGTGTCGCTCATCTCGGTCTCCCGCGGCCGCGGCCGGCCGCGCCTACCGACCGCCCGCGATGTACCGCTCGAGCTGGGCGATCACGAACCCCTGGTTCTCGATCATCGCCCGGCCGATGTCGCCGATCGACACGACGCCGATCGGCCGGCCGTGGTCGGTGACGGGCAGGTGGCGGATGTGGCGCACCGTCATCAGCCCCATGCACTCGTCGATCGTCGTCTCGGCGGGCACGCAGAAGACCTCGCCGGTCATGATGGCCGACACCGTGGTCTCGCGCGACGAGTGGCCGTGCAACACGACCTTGCGCGCGTAGTCGCGCTCGGACAGGATGCCGACCAGCTGGCCGTCGGGATCGACGACCAGCACGGCGCCGATGTTCCGGTCGGCCATCAGCTTCAGGGCGTCGAAGACCGAGGCCCCGGGCGCGATCGAGTGAATCTGGTGTCCCTTGGCGTTCAGCAGGTCCCGAACCGTCCTCATGGTGCAGCCCTCCCGTGGAACGCGTCGCGTGCCCGCCGCCGGTCCAGGCCGGCGGCGCCGGTCGCCGCCTGGCGGTGAGTTGTCTGGATGATCAGCAGTGTAACGGGAGGCGCGGCCGGCGCGCAAATGGCCGGCCCCGGGGCGGCGGGGTCAGCGCCGGCGGAAGATCGCGAGCACCTCCCGCGCCGCGCGGAACGGGCTGAGGCGGCCGCGCCGGACGTCGGCGCGCATGGCGGCCAGCCGGGCCTCGATCGCCCCGTCGCGGCGCAGCTCGTCCTCGAGGCCGAGGACGATCGCCTCGCGCATCCACTCGAGCGCCTGCTCCTCGCGGCGCCGGGCGAGCCACCCGTTCGCCTCGAGCAGGGCGCGGTGGTCGAGGACGGCCTGCCAGATCCCGGGGATGCCGTCGCGGGTGAGCGCCGAGCAGGTCAGCACCGGCGGACGCCAGCCGTCCGCGGCGGCGGGGAACAGGTGCAGCGCGCTCTCGTAGTCGTGCCGGGCGCGCTCGGCGCGCGCGCGGTTGTCGCCGTCGGCCTTGTTGATGGCGATGAGGTCGGTCATCTCGAGGATGCCGCGCTTCATCCCCTGCAGCTCGTCGCCGGCGCCGGCCAGCATCAGCAGCAGGAAGCAGTCGGTCATCGACCGGACCGTCGTCTCCGACTGGCCGACGCCGACGGTCTCGACGAAGACGTTGCCGTAGCCGGCGGCCTCGCAGAGCAGCATCGCCTCGCGCGTGCGCCGGGCGACGCCGCCGAGGTGGCCGCGCGAGGCGGAGGGGCGGATGAACGCCCGGTCGTCGGTGGACAGGCGCTCCATCCGCGTCTTGTCGCCGAGGATGCTGCCGCCCGAGCGCGGGCTCGACGGGTCCACCGACAGCACCGCCACCGTCTCGCCCCGCTCGCGGGTCAGCCAGGTGCCGAGCGCCTCGATGAAGCTGCTCTTGCCGACGCCGGGGACGCCGGTGATGCCGACGCGCCGCGCGCGGCCGGTGAAGGGCAGGCAGGCTTCGATCACCCCGGCCGCCAGGTCGGCGTCCGAGGGCAGCTCGCTCTCGACCAGCGTGATCGCGCGGCCGAGCGTGCTGCGGTCGCCGGCGCGGATCCCCGAGACGTACTCGTCGGCCGTCAGGCGCTGCCGCCGGCGCGGCGTGGCGGGGGAGGGAGCCATGCGCTCGATCCTACGCCGCTTCGGTCAGGAGCGCCGCCAGGATCTTCTGCGCCGCCCGGGGGACGACCGTGCCCGGCCCGAAGACGCCGGCCGCCCCGGCCCGCTCGAGGAACGCGTAGTCCTGCGGCGGGATCACGCCGCCGACGACCACCAGGATGTCGCCGCGGCCGAGCGCGCGCAGCTCCCGGATGACCTCGGGGATGAGCGTCTTGTGGCCGCCGGCCAGCGTCGAGACGCCGAGCACGTGCACGTCGTTCTCGACCGCGTGGCGGGCCACCTCCTTCGGCGTCTGGAACAGCGGGCCGATGTCCACGTCGAACCCGAGGTCGGCGAACGCCGTCGCGATCACCTTCGCGCCCCGGTCGTGGCCGTCCTGGCCCATCTTGGCGACCAGGATCCGGAGCGGGCGCCCTTCCTGCTTCGCGAACGCGGCGGCCATCGCGCGGGCCTTGCGGAACTCGGGGTCCGACTCGCTCTCGGCCGAGTAGACCCCGGTGATCGTCCGGTGCACCGCCTGGTAGCGGCCGAACACCTGCTCGAGCGCGTCGGAGATCTCGCCGAGCGTGGCGCGGGCGCGGGCGGCGGCCACCGACAGGTCGAGCAGGTTCCCCTCGCCCGTCCGGGCGCAGCGGGCGAGCGCGTCGAGGGCGGCGGCGACGGCCGCCCCGTCGCGCGTGCGCTTCAACGCCTCGAGGCGCGCGATCTGCCGGCGGCGGACCTCCACGTTGTCCACCTCGAGCACGTCGATCGGCGGCTCCTCGGCGCGCCGGTACTTGTTGACGCCGACGATCGTCTCGCGCCCCGAGTCGATCCGGGCCTGGCGGCGGGCCGCCGCCTCCTCGATGCGCATCTTGGGCAGGCCGCTCTCGATCGCCTTGGTCATGCCGCCGAGCGACTCGACCTCGGCGATGAGCGCCCGGGCGCGCGCCATCAGGTCGCGCGTCAGCGACTCGACGTAGTACGACCCGCCCCACGGATCGACGACGCGCGTGATGCCGGTCTCCTCCTGGAGGTAGATCTGCGTGTTGCGCGCGATGCGGGCCGAGAAGTCGCTCGGCAGCGCGATCGCCTCGTCGAGCGCGTTGGTGTGCAGCGACTGCGTGTGCCCCATGGCGGCGGCGAGCGCCTCGACGCAGGTGCGCGTCACGTTGTTGAAGGGGTCCTGCGCCGCCAGGCTCCAGCCCGACGTCTGCGAGTGCGTGCGCAGCGCCATCGACCGCGGGTCCTTCGGGTGGAACGGCTCGACCAGCGCCGCCCAGAGCACGCGCGCCGCGCGCAGCTTGGCGATCTCCATGAAGAAGTTCATCCCGACGGCCCAGAAGAACGACAGCCGCGGCGCGAAGTCGTCGACGTCCAGGCCCGCGGCGATTCCCGTCCGCAGGTACTCGAGCCCGTCGGCCAGCGTGTAGGCCAGCTCCAGGTCGGCCGTCGCCCCCGCCTCCTGCATGTGGTAGCCGCTGATCGAGATGCAGTTGAACCGCGGCATCCGCGCCGAGCAGTACTTGAAGATGTCGCCGATGATCCGCATCGACGGCGCCGGCGGGTAGATGTACGTGTTGCGGACCATGAACTCCTTGAGGATGTCGTTCTGGATGGTGCCGCTCAGCTTCGCGGGCGCGACCCCCTGCTCCTCGGCCGCCACGATGTAGAACGCCATCACCGGCAGCACCGCGCCGTTCATCGTCATCGACACCGACATCCGGTCGAGCGGGATCCGGTCGAACAGGATCTTCATGTCGAGGACCGAGTCGATCGCGACGCCCGCCTTGCCGACGTCGCCCGCCACCCGCTCGTGGTCCGAGTCGTAGCCGCGGTGCGTGGCCAGGTCGAAGGCCACCGAGAGGCCGCGCTGGCCGCCCGCGAGGTTGCGCCGGTAGAAGGCGTTCGACTCCTCGGCGGTGGAGAAACCCGCGTACTGGCGGATCGTCCACGGCCGCGTGACGTACATCGTCGAGTAGGGGCCGCGCAGGAAGGGCGGCAGGCCGGCGGCGTACTCGAGGTGCTCCATCCCCGCGAGGTCGGCCGGCGTGTAGACCGGCTTCACCAGGATCTGCTCGGCCGTCATCCAGCCGGCGCCGGCCGCGCCTTGCGGCACCGCGCCGGCGGCCTCGCGCACGGGGTTCGGCATCTTCGAGAAGTCGGGACGGGGCACGCTGTGGTCTCCATTCGGCGGTCGGCGGTCGGCGGTCGGCGGTCGGCGGGCGGCGGTGGGCGGTCGGCGGTCGGCCCGGTTCCCCTCGCCGCGCACGTCACTGCTGACTTCGCCCTACTTGCGTCGCACTTCGTACTTCGTACTTCGCACTTCGTACTTCGTACTTCGCACTTCGTACTTCGTACTTCGTACTTCGCACGTTCGCACGATCGCACGATCGCACGATACTCTGTCTCTCCCCTCACCTCTCCATCCCCACCCTGTCCTGCCACTCGGTCAGCGCGGCGACCGCGTCGGCGCCGGCCCAAACGAAGCCGGCGACGCCCGCGCCCTCGAGCGCCGCGGCGAGGTCGTTCGGGCGGCCGGCCACCGCCACCGGCGCCTTCGTGCGCGGCACGATGTCGCGGGCGAAGTCGAGGTACTCCGCGTCGGCGCTGCAGAGGACGACCAGGTCGGCCTCGGCCAGTTCGTCCGACGAGACGAGGTCGAAGCCGGCGCAGCCGAAGAGGTTCAGGCAGAAGGCGGCGCGCGCCGCGCGCATCTTCGGGTCGCCGCGCTCGAGCAGCAGCACGCGCGGCGTGCGGCCGATCGACGCGGCGTGGCGCTCGGTGCGCCGGCGGACCGCCTCGAAGCCGGCGGCGAGCCGCCAGCCCTCGCCGGGCGTCCAGTCGGGCGCCGGGCCGCGCTCGAGGAGGTTCGGGTAGTTGTTCGTGCCCACCAGCGTGCGCCGGCGCGTGTCAACCGCCTCCTGCTTGGCGGCCCGCGCCGACGCGAGCGCGGCGTCGAGCGCGCCCGACGCCGCGAACGCGGCCCATCCGCCCGCGCGCTCGATCTCCTGGAAGGCCGCCCACGCCTCGGCCGCCACGGCGTCGGTGAGCGCCTCGAGGGAGTACGCGCCGGCGCCGGGGTCGGCCACCTGGTCGAGGTGGCTCTCCTCGCGCAGGATGTGGTGGACGTTGTCGGCCAGGTGCGGGTCGAACCCGCACGGCGCGATCGTCAGCGAATCGCAGCCGCCGAGGACGGCCGAGAGCGCCTCGGTCGTCACGCGCAGCAGGTTGACCGACGCGTCGTAGCGCGTCTTGTTCTCGCCGGCCGTGCGGGCGTGGAGGCGCACGGCCGTGGGCGCGCCGAACGCCGACGCCACGCCCGCCCATAGCAGGCGGGCGGCGCGCAGCTTGGCGATCTCCATGAAGTGGTTCGACCCGACGGCGAAGCCGATCGTCGTGACCGGCTGACCGGCGGCGAGCCGCTCGGCCCCCTGCGCCAGCGCCCACGCCACTTCCTGCGTCGCCGTGGCGCCGTGCTCGTGGGCGTCGATCGTGCTCACCTCGACGGCCGGCTCGCGGTCGGGCGGCACCATCTCCCACGTGCGGGCGGCGCGGCCGACCGGCTGGCGCCGCGGGGCGTCCTCCGAGCGGTAGTACGGGCGGACGGCGATCCCTTCGTCGGTCGTCCAGACCAGCCGCCGCTCGTAGTCGGCGCCCTTCAGGTCCTGCCGGATCTGCGCCTCCCACGCGGAGGTCGGCACCGGCGGGAACGTGTCGGTCAGATGCATCGCGCGCTCGTCGCCGTCGGCCATCGTCGATCTATCCTTCCTGCACCACTTCCACGAGCAGCCCGAATGCCCCCTCGTCGCGGGACTTCGGGTGCACGAAGAACACCGTCGTGCCGCGGGAGCCTTGGCGCGGCGCCTGGTCGATGATCCGGAACCCCCGCGCCTTCATGTCGTCGAACGCCCGGCGGATGTCGCTCACGCGGTAGGCGATGTGCGCGAACCCGCCGCGGCCGCCGTTGCGGTCGATGAGCCGCTGCACGGGCGACCCGGGGCCGAGCGGCTCGAGCAGCTGGATCAGGTTCGGCCCGTCGCCGACCCGCAGCAGCACCTCGCGCACCTGGTCGGAGCCGAGCACCTCTTCGCGGTGGACCTCGGTGAAGCCGAGCAGCTTGTACGCCTCGACCTGCGACTCGAGGTCGCCCGGCCGGACGGCGATCGCGACGTGATCGACGCAGACGAAACCCGCCACCGCGCCGGCCGGGGGCAGCGCGGGAACGCCCGCCGCGCGCGGGTCATTCGAATTCGACAAGGACCTGCCCTCCCTTGACGCTGTCTCCCACGCCCACGGTGATCCGGCTGACGCGGCCCGCCACCGGCGCCGGCGCCCGCGCGGACGACATCGGGAAGCAGCCCCCCACACCGTAGATCGGATGCTCCGGCGCCGCAACCTCTACGTCCACCTCGTACGCTTTGCCGCCGACGGTGATTCTCAGTTTCACACGGACTCCATGATGCGTGTTGCGCGCCGGCTTGCGACCGTGCGCCCTGCGTCCGGCTGACGCCTGACGGCCGTCCCTGAGCCGTGAGCCCTGACGCCCCTCAGGGGACGGAGCGGTATTCGCACGAGCCGCCGAAAACAGGCCAGAATACGAGGCACACTTTCGCGATGACAGATTTGAATGTTAATAGTGTCCGTCTCCGAAAACCGCTCCGACCCCTGGGAGTCCTGGGGGAGCCGGGAGAATTGCCATGAGCCTGACCGTCCGCGTGGGACTCGTTGCCAGCCTGGTCATTGGTGGGTGGGTGCTCGTCGGCCGGGCGGGGCAGGCGCCGCCCCCGGCGGCCCACGTCGAGTGGGACGACCCCGCGGTGCTGCACGTCGGCACCGAGCCGCCGCACGCGACGATGATGACGTATCCGTCGGCCGCGCTGGCCCGGGCCGGCGACCGGGCGGCTTCGCCCTGGTTCCGCCTGCTGAACGGCACCTGGAAGTTCCATTACTCGCCCGACCCGGCGTCGCGCCCGACGGGCTTCGAGCGGCGCGGCTTCGACGACCGGTCGTGGGCCGACATCGCCGTCCCCGGCAACTGGGAGCTGCAGGGGTTCGGGATGCCGATCTACAGCAACGCGGAGTACCCGTTCGCCTTCGACCCGGCCAATCCCCATCCGCCGCGCGCCGGCAACCCGGTCGGCTCGTACCGCCGGACGTTCGCGCTGCCGGAGGACTGGGCGGGCCGCCGCGTCCTCCTGCACTTCGACGGCGTGGACTCGGCCTTCTACGTCTGGGTGAACGGCACGCGGGTCGGCTACAGCGAGGACAGCCGGACGCCGGCCGAGTTCGACATCACCGGCGTCGTCGTTCCCGGCGAGAACACGCTGGCGGTCGAGGTCTACCGGTGGAGCGACGGGTCGTTCCTCGAGGACCAGGACATGTTCCGGCTGAGCGGCATCTTCCGCGACGTCTACCTCTGGAGCCGCGCGCCGGTCTACGTGCGGGACTTCGAGAACCGCCCTGCCCTCGACGCCGCGTACCGCGACGGCACGCTCGACGCGTGGGTGGCCGTCCGGAACACCGGCCGCTCGGCCGCGGCGGCCGCCGTCAGGTTCGAGCTGTTCGACGAGCAGGGCCGCGCCGTGGGGCCGGCCTCCACCCGCCGCCTGTCCGTGAAGGCCGGCGCCGAGGCCCGGGCCGGGTTTCGCGTGCCCGTGCGCGCGCCCCTCAAGTGGACGGCCGACGCCCCGCATCTCTATCCCGTGCTGCTCACGCTCCTCGACGGCTCGGGGAAGGTGCTCGAGGTCATTCCGACGCGCGTCGGCTTCCGCACGATCGAGATCCGGAACGCCCGGATCCTGATCAACGGCCAGCCGGCGCTCTTCAAGGGGGTCAACCGCCACGAGCACAACCCGGACCTCGGGCACTACGTGACGCACGAGGAGATGGTCCGCGACATCGAGCTGATGAAGCAGCACAACGTCAACGCGGTCCGCACCTCGCACTACCCGAACACGCCCGAGTGGTACGACCTCTGCGACCTCTACGGCCTCTACGTCATCGACGAGGCGAACATCGAGAGCCACGGGTACGGCGACGACGTGAACAACCGCCTCGCCAACGATCCGGCGTGGAAGGCGGCGCACCTCGACCGGATCGCGCGGATGGTGGAGCGCGACAAGAACCACCCGTCCATCGTCATCTGGTCGATGGGCAACGAGGCGGGCGACGGCCCGAACTTCGCCGCGGGCTACCGGTGGCTGAAGGCCCGCGACGCCAGCCGCCCGGTCCACTACTGCGGCAGCACGGCGCGCGGCGGCTCCCACGCCGACATCAACTCGTTCATGTACCTGCCGCCCGGGACCGTCGTCGAGCGCGCGAAGCAGCGCCCGACCATGCCGCTCATCCTGTGCGAGTACAGCCATGCGATGGGCAACAGCAGCGGCGGGCTGAAGGAGTACTGGGACGTCTTCTACGCCGGCACCAACGCGCAGGGGGCGTTCGTGTGGGACTGGATCGACCAGGGGATCCGCCAGCCCGTGCCCGAGGCGTATCGGCGGCCCGGCGGCCCGGACACCTTCATGGCCTACGGCGGCTACTGGGAGGATCGGGCCGGCGTGGCCAACGACGGCACCTTCTGCCAGAACGGCCTCATCGGCGCCGACCGCCGGCCGCACCCCGGCCTGATGGCCATCAAGTACGTCTACCGCAACATCCACGTGACGCCCGTCAACCTGGCCGCCGGGCGCTTCACGGTCGAGAACTGGTTCGACGCCGTCAACATCAAGGACGTGGCCGAGGGGGCGTGGGAGGTGACGCAGGACGGCGTTCGCGTCGCCTCGGGCCCGCTGCCCGAGATCGACCTGGCGCCGCGGCAGCACCGCGAGCTGACCGTGCCGCTGCCGGCGATCGCGCCCGCGCCCGGCGCCGAGTACTGGCTGAACCTGAGCTTCACGCTGAAGTCCGACGAGCGATGGGCGAAGCGCGGGCACGAGATCGCGTGGGAGCAGTGGAAGCTCCCGCTGCAGGCGGCCGCGCCGGCCCCGGCTCCCGCGCCCGAACCGGGCCGCCCGCTGCGCATCGTCACCTCGTCGCCGTACGTCCGCATGAGCGGCCAGGACTTCGCCCTCGTCTTCGACACGCTGAACGGGCACCTGGTCAGCTACTCCTACAAGGGCAGGCCGCTCGTCACGCGGGGCCCGCGGCTCGACTTCTGGCGGCCGATGACCGAGAACGACGTCGGCGCGTGGAAGGCGGTCGGCCGCCGCGCGCGGACCGACCCGGCGCTCGACATCATGGCCTGGCGGGAGGCCGGCGCGTCGTGGAAGGTCGAGGACGTGCAGGTGAAGCGGACCGGCGAGGCGGCCGCGACGATCACCGTCCGCGCGCAGCTGCCGCTCGTCGGCGCCACCTCCACGGTGACCTACGCGATCGACGGGAGCGGCGAGATCGTCGTGACGGCCGCCTACCAGCCGGGCACCCGGCCGGTGGCCATGATGCCCCGCTTCGGGATGGAGATGGTGGTCGGGGCGGGCTTCGAGCACCTCCGCTGGTACGGCCGCGGCCCGGCCGAAACCTACGTCGACCGGGCGTTCGAACGGGTGGGTGTCTACGCGTCGACCGTCAGCCGGGAGTGGGTGGAGTACGCCCGGCCGGAGGAGAACGGCAACAAGGTGGACGTGCGCTGGGTGGAGCTGACCGACGACAACGGGACCGGCCTGAGAGTCGAGGGGATGCCCCTGCTCGGCGTCGAGGCCCATCACGCCAGCGCGGCCGAGATCGAGGCGGCCGCCTACAGCTTCGAGATCGTCAGCCACCCCGAGGTCTACCTGAATCTCGACCTCGGGCAGATGGGCGTCGGCGGCATCAACAGCTGGTCGGCGCTGGCGTACCCGATGGCGCCGTACCGGATCGCGGGGGACCAGCCCCACGCCTACTCGTTCCGGCTGCGGCCGATCGGGTAGCGGAGGGGTGGGGCGCGCCGGGCCGAAGCTTGATAGACTAAAGGGATACCTGTCCCGGCCGAGCCGGCCGGCTTTGCATCAGCGAGGGAATTTGTGGTGAAGACGTGGTCCGTCGCGTGTTCGGCTGCCGTCGTGCTGGCGCTCGCCGCCAGCGGCGCCTGCTCCCGTCAGTCTGCTTCGTCGTCGGGCGCCCCGGCCTCCTCGGCCGCGGCGGGAACGCCGGCTGCCGACAACGCCGCCGCGGCGAAGATGGTGACCGGCGAAGTGCTCGAGACGATGAACGCCTCCAATTACACCTACATGCGGCTGAAGACGCCGCAGGGCGAGGTGTGGGCCGCCACCGGCCAGTTCGACGTGAAGGTGGGGGACAAGATCGTCGGCTCGTTCGAAACCGAGATGCGGGACTTCCACAGCCCCACGCTCAACCGCGACTTCCCGGTCATCGACTTCCTGTCGCACGTCCGGCTCGAGGGGCAGCCCGAGGGGCAGGCCGCGGCGCAGGGCGAGGCGCCACCGATGGCGGTGGGCCACGGGGCCGGCGGCATGCTGACCCCGTCGTCGATGAAGGTCGATCCGATCGCGCCGCCGGCCGGCGGCGCGAGCATTGCCGACGTCTGGGCGAAGCGGGCGTCGCTGGCGGGCAAGACCGTGACCGTCAGGGGCAAGGTGGTCAAGTACAACGGCGGCATCCTCGGCCGGAACTGGATTCACCTGCAGGACGGCAGCGGCTCGGCCGCAAGCGGCACCAACGACATGGCCGTCACCACCAGCGCGCCGGCGAACCTCGGCGACGTCATCACCGTCACCGGAAAGCTGGCCCTCGACAAGGACATCGGCGCGGGCTACGTCTACAAGGTCCTGATCGAGGACGCGACGATCAAGTAGGCCGCCTCATCGCGTGGCGGTCCGCGCGCGGGGCGCGGACGGGCCGGCCGCGGCCGGCCTCCGCTCCCGCGCCGGCGCGGACGGGCTCCCGAACGGCAGGAACATCATCCCCCGGCGATCCGCGCGCAGCGGCGCCGGCTCGAACGGCATCGGCGGCGCGTACTGCTCGCGCGCCTCCTCGATCTCCTCGAGGATCTC
>JAJXZZ010000056.1 GCA_021779795.1 Acidobacteriota bacterium
GGCCGGCGCCGCCTGCTTGGCGGGCGCGGCAGCCTGGGCCTGCGGCGGCGGCGCGGCGCCCGCGCCGAGCGCGAGGCCGGCCACCGAGAACGTCAACACGAGGGCCTGGGAAAACGGGTGAGAGAGCCGGTTCAAGACAACCTCCTGGTAGTGGGGCGGGAGGAATGTTACCGGCTCAGGGCTCAGGGCTCAAGGCTCAGGGCACTACGCCGTGGCCCTCTTCTCCTGCTGGCGCATCTCCATCGCCTGCCGGGCGCGATGGATCGAGCACCAGTCCTTGTGATCGGTCACCGCCATGCCGCACTCCGGGCAGATGCGGACGCGGGTGGCGGGCTGGTCGGAACCGATGTGCAGGATCTTCTTGAGGAAAGTCATCGGAGCGTCTCCGGAATCTTGCGATCTTGCGATCTTGCGATCTCGCGATCTCGCGAACTCGCGATCTTGCGAACCTGCGAACTTGCGATCTTGCGATCTTGCGAACCTGCAAGCCGGTGAGCTTGCGACCTGGCAACCGGCATTTCGGACGATCGCCGCATCGCGCGACCGAAAGTTGCCTTGTCTCTAAAGACGGTTTCGGGCGCAGAATGGTTCCCTGACATGACTGCCGTCATCGAAATCGACGGCCTCACCAAGGATTACGGCCGCCTTCGGGCGCTCGACGGCCTGACGCTCGACGTGTACGAGGGCGAGGTCGTCGGCTTCCTGGGCCCGAACGGCTCGGGCAAGACCACCACCATCCGGCTGCTGCTCGACCTCATCCGTCCGACCCGGGGCTCGGCGCGCATCGGCGGCTTCGACTGCCGGCGGCAGGGCCTCGAGGCCAGGCGCCTGGTCGGCTACCTGCCCGGCGACATGCCGATCTACCCGGAACTGACCGGCTACGGCTACCTGGCCTACCTGGCGTCGCTCGGGGCCGAACCGCCCGCCCCGGGCGCGGCCGATCGCCTGCTGGTCCGGTTCGACCTCTCGCCCGCCGACCTCCGGCGCCGGATGCGCGATCTCTCGCACGGCACCCGGCGCAAGCTCGGCCTCGTCCAGGCCCTGATGGCGCGCCCGAAGGTCGCGATCCTCGACGAGCCGACGAGCGGCCTCGACCCCCTGATGATCGAGGCGTTCGCCGAGACGATGGCCGACCTGAAGCGGGAGGGACGGACGACGGTCTTCCTCTCGTCGCACGTGCTGTCGGAGGTGGAGCGCACCTGCGACCGGGTGGCAATCGTCCGGGAGGGGCGGCTGGCCGCGGTCGAGTCGATCCCCCGGATTCACGCGTCGCTGCCGCGCCGCGTGACGGTGCGTTTCGCGTCGGCGCAGCTCCTGCCGCCGCCGGACCTGCCCGGCGTCCGGACGGTGTCGTATTCGGCCGCCGCGTGGACGGTCGAGGTGACCGGCCCGCTGGGGCCGCTGCTCGGGATGCTGCGCAGCCTGCCGGTCGCCGACCTCGACGTCGAGCGGCCGTCGCTCGAGGACTACGTGCTCGGAATCTACGCGAGGAGATGATGCGCCGCCCACGCCTCGGCCCGCTCGTCGGGAGATCGCTCGCCCGGGCTCGAGCCGTGACGCTCGCGGTGGCGGCCGTGCTGGCCGGCTTCCAGGTCATGCTGGTGATCATCGCGTCGGCGCTGCAGACGGCCCGGTCGTTCGGCCTGCTGTCGTCGCTGATGCCGATGGGCGTCCAGCAGGCATTCGGGCCGTCGGTCCTCATGCTCGCCTCGTTCACCGGCGTCGCGGTGTTCGGCTACTTCCACCCGGTGGTGGTCCTGGCCGTCGCGTTCCTGGGCGCGTTCGTGGCGACCGAGCCGGCGGGGGAAGTCGAGTGGGGCCTGTTCGACGTCGAGCTGGCGCGCCCGGTCCCCCGGCGGGCCGTGATCACGCGCAGCCTCGTCGTGTCGCTGGGCGTGACGGCGGCCGTGGCCGGCGTGATGGTGGCGGCGACGTTCGCGGGGCTGGCGCTGCTGGCCCCGGCCGGGGCGGCCTGGCCGCGCCTGCCCCGGGTGCTGAGCCTGGCCGCGCACCTGGTCGCCCTTTCGTGGGTCTTCGCCGCGGCGGGGCTCCTGGCCGCGGCCATCGCCCGCCGGAGGGGCGCGGCATTCGGCGGCGTCGCGGTGATCGTGGTGTGCCTCGACCTGCTGAACGTCGTCGCCGACGCCTGGGAGAAGGCCGCGCCGCTCCGGCCATGGCTGCCCTTCCATTACTTTCCGGGGTTCGACGTCGCCGCCGGCACGGCCCCGGTCGCGCGCGACCTGGGCGTGCTCGTCGCTCTCACGGCGGCGCTGGCGGGCCTGGCACACTGGCGATTCGAGAAGCGCGACCTGTAGCCGGCCCGCGGCTTTGGTCGGGCTTTGGGCTCCCGACTTCGGGCCGCAAACCCGTCCGCTGCCGGCTGCGCCGGTCCCCGTTCTTTGATCGTGTTCCGCTGTCGGCTGCCTGTATGATCGCCCGATGGCATTCCCTGGAGGCCCAATGCGCGTTCGCGCCCGCGTCCTGTCGCCCCTTCTGACCGTGCTCGCCCTTTGCCTGACCGTTCCGGTCGGCGAACGCGTCTTTGCGCAGACGCCCTCCAGCGGGGCGAGACCTGTCGTGGCCGCCGCCGACTATGCCCATGCCGAGACGTTCCTCGCCGGCTACACGGCGCCGCTGGTCCTGCACGGCGCGGTGCGGCCGACCTGGCTGCCCGGCGGCGGCGACCGCTTCTGGTACCGGACGCTCGTCGGCGACGGCGGCGCCGCCGACTTCGTGCTCGTTGACCCGACGACAGGCACGAAGTCACCGGCGTTCGACCAGGCCCGGGTGGCGGCGTCCCTGTCGGCGGCCTCCGGCGCGAAGTACGACGCGACGCACCTGCCGTTCACCGAGTTCACTTATGCCCCCGACGGCCGGTCGATCTCGTTCACGGTCGGCGGCCACGGCTGGACGTGCGACGTCGCCGGCGCGTCGTGCGCCGCCTCGAAGCCGTTGGTTCGGCCGCCGAGCGCGTCGGTGTCGCCCGACGGCCGCCTCGAGGCTTTCATCCGCGCCGACAACCTGTGGGTGCGCGACCTCGCGACCGGCGCCGAGCGGCCGTTGACGACCGACGGCGCGCCCGACTTCGGCTACGCGACCGACAACGCCGGCTGGACGCAGAGCGACCGCCCCGTGCTGCTCTGGTCGCCCGACTCGAAGATGATCGCCACGTTCCAGCAGGACCAGCGCGGCGTCGGCGAGATGTACCTCGTGGACACGAAGGTGGGGCATCCGACGCTCAAGGCGTGGAAGTACCCGCTGCCCGGCGACAAGACGGTCATCACGATCCAGCGCGTGGTCATCCACCTCGACGGCCCGCGCGTCGTCCGGCTGAAGATGCCGCCCGACGAGCACCGCGGCACGGTCACCGACGACATCAAGGGGCGCGACGGGCGGTGGGAGGACGTGGAGTGGAGCGCCGACTCGAAGAGCCTCGCGTTCGTCTCCACGTCGCGCGACCACAAGGTCGAGCAGTTGCGCGTGGCCGATCCCGACACCGGCGCGGTCCGCGACGTGTTCCGGGAGACGGCGAAGACGTACTTCGAGTCGGGCATGAACTCGCCGAACTGGCGCTACCTGCCGGCGTCGAACGAGTTCATCTGGCTCTCCGAGCGGAGCAACTGGGCGCACCTCTACCTGTACGACCTGGCGACCGGGCAGCTCGAGCACCCGATCACCGCGGGCGACTGGAACGTCGTCCAGATCCTGCGCGTGGACCCGAAGAATCGGCAGATCTACTTCATCGGCGTGGGGCGCGAACCCGGCCGCGACCCGTACTTCCGCCACGTCTACCGGGTCGGGTTCGACGGCCGGGGCCTGGAGCTGCTCACGCCGGCCGACGGCGACCACGAGGTGTCGGTGTCCCCGTCGGGCCGCGTGCTGGTGGACGTCTGCTCGACGCCGGATGCCGCGCCGACCAGCGTGCTGCGCGCCGCCGACGGGCGGCCGCTGCTCGCGCTCGAGCAGGCCGACATCTCGAAGCTCGTCGCCGCAGGATGGAAGCCGCCGATTCCCTTCACCGTGAAGGCGCGCGACGGCAGGACCGACCTCTACGGCCTCATGTTCAGGCCGACCCGGTTCGACCCGTCGAAGAAGTACCCGATCATCGACAACATCTACCCGGGGCCGCAGACCGGCAGCGTCGGCAGCCGCAGCTTCACCCCCTCGCGCGGCGACACGCAGGCGATCGCCGAGCTGGGCTTCGTGGTCGTGCAGCTCGACGGGATGGGCACGCCGTGGCGCTCGAAGGCGTTCCACGACGCCTACTACGGCGACATGGGCGACAACACCCTGCCCGACCAGATCACGGGCATCAAGCAGCTGGCGGCGCGCTTCCCGTGGATCGACCTCGATCGCGTGGGGATCTATGGCGGGTCCGGAGGCGGCTTCGCCACGGCCGACGCGATGTTCCGCTACCCCGACTTCTTCAAGGTCGGCGTCTCGGCCTCTGGCAACCACGACAACCGGGTGTACGAGGACGACTGGGGCGAGAAGTGGCAGGGCCTGCTGGTGACGAAGCCCGACGGCACGTCGAACTACGACGACCAGGCGAACCAGAACCACGCCGCGGGGCTCCGGGGCAAGCTGCTGCTCGCCGACGGCACGATGGACGACAACGTGCCGCCCTACAACACGCTGCTGGTCGTGGACGCGCTCATCAAGGCGAACAAGGACTTCGACCTGGTGCTGTTCCCCAACCGCCGCCACGGCCTCGGCGAGGCCTACATGCTGAGGCGCCGGTGGGACTACTTCGTCGAGAACCTGATGGGCGCCGTGCCGCCGAAGGAGTTCGACCTGCACGTCAGCCCGGCGCCGGCGGTCCACGCGGGCGGCCGCCCGGGGAGCCGTCACCCATGAAGACCTCCACGCTGCGCGCGGTGGACCGGCTGGTCGGCGTGCCGGCCTGCGCGATGCTCACGCTCCACCGGCGGATCGCGGGCCGCGCGCCCTCCGGGTCGGTGGAGCGGATCCTCTTCGTGAAGCTGGCCGAGCAGGGATCGACCGTGCTCGCCGAAGCGGCCATGCGCGAGGCGATCGCGCGCGTGGGCCGCGAGCGCGTGTACTTCCTCGTCTTCGCCGAGAACCGCTTCATCCTCGACGTGATGGGGCTCGTTCCCGCCGGGAACGTCGTCACGATCGACTCGTCGTCGATCCCGGCCGTCGTCTCGTCCACGCTGTCGGCCCTGCGGCGCCTGCGCGCGCTCGGGATCGACGCGGCGATCGACATGGAGTTCTTCGCGCGGTCGTCGGCGATCCTGGCGTACATGAGCGGCGCCGCGCGCCGCGTCGGCCTCCACGCCTACGAGGGCGCCGGCCCGTGGCGCGGCGACCTGATGACGCACCGGGTCAACTACAACCCGTACATCCACGCCGCCGACTTCTTCCGCCTCCTGGTCGCGGCGCTCGACCAGCCGGCCGGCCGCTTTCCCGCCTACGGCGACACGCCCCCGGCGGCGGGCGGGGGCCCGGCCGACCCCCGGCCGCCGGCCCGGGCCGACGTCGAGGCGATCCGGGGGCTGCTGCGCGAGTGGACGGGCGGCGACCGCGTGCCGCCGATCGTGCTGCTGAACGCGAACAGCTCCGACCTGGTGCCGCTGCGGCGGTGGGACGAAGCCCGGTACCTCGAGCTGGCGCGCCGCCTGCTCGAGGCGCGGCCCGGCCTGCACGTGGCGTTCACCGGCCGGCCCGACGAGGCGGAAGGGGCCGAGCGCCTGGCGCGCCAGGTCGGCTCGCCGCGCTGCGCGTCGTTCGCGGGCCGGACGACGCTCGGGCAGCTGCTCGCGCTCTACGCGCTGTCGCAGGTGCTGGTGACCAACGACAGCGGGCCCGCCCACTTCGCGACCCTCACGCCGATCGACGTCGTCACGCTGTTCGGGCCCGAGACGCCAGCCCTGTTCGGCGCCCGCACGCCCCGCAACCACGTCCTGTGGGCGGGGCTGGCGTGCAGCCCGTGCGTCAACGCCTTCAACAACCGCCTCTCGGCCTGCCGCGACAACCTCTGCATGCAGCGGATCGCCGTGGACGACGTGCTGGCCGCGACGCTCGCGGCGTTCGACGCGCGCGGCACGGCCGACCGGACGCCCGATCCTGACGCCGCTCAGCGCGAGATCCAGTAGGTGAACTTGATCGAGAGCGACCGGTTGCGCGGCCGCACGACGTGCGGATCGAGGAGGCCGGTGTCCCACCCCTCGTCGTAGACGACGTAGAGATCGCTGCCCGGGCGGTAGATGTACCAGAAGAGCAGGTTGAGCGTCGCCAGCTTCCGGGCGTCGTTGTACTGGACGAACGCCTTGGTGAAGAGCGAGGGCGAGAACGAGTAGCTGACGCGCGTGCTGACGGTGTTGGTCACGTACACCGGGTAGGTCGGCAGCGTGATCGTGTTCCGGTTGTAGGCGGTCTCGAGCAGCAGGTGGACGAACGGCAGCAGGTTGAGGCCCGCGCTCACGGTCGTCTTGTCGCCCGAGTAGTAGCTGCCCTTCTGCACGCCGGCCGTGCCCGCCACCGGCAGGCTGGAATTCGACATGTAGGACGCACTGAAGGTGTTCCAGTGGTGGACGCCCGTCGGGACGACGCCGCCGCCGAGCTGCCAGGGGGCGGCCAGCGTGTCGCGGTCGCGCGCCACGTCCACGGCGAGCACCGACGTGTCGTCGAACCACGCGACGAACCCCCCGTCGTCGGTCCGCGAGACGAGCTGGCCGGCGTGGTTGACGTACGCGTCAACCGATGCCCCGAGGCTCAGCTGCCGCACGCCGGGCCATTTCGGGCGGGGGGTCCAGGCGGCGCGCACCCGCGGGTTGCGGATGTCGGTCCGCTGGATGTACCCCATGTCGGCGTCGAACTTCGGCCCGACGTCGAGGTAGGTGACGCCGTAGTTGTAGCGGTCCCGCTGGTAGGCGAAGTCGAACCCGCCCGCGTAGTCGTCCCCCTTCGACCCCGGCGTGAAGGTCCGCGCGGCGAGCGCCGTCAGCGTGGTCGTCTTGCCGAGCACCAGGTTCATGTCTACGCCGAGCGTGCGGTTGAAGGGGTCGCCCGCGCCGCCCTGGCGATTCAGGAAGATCGCGCCCACCGACGAGTAGCCGAAGACGTTGCGCTTCACGCGCACGACCGAGTAGTTGGCGCGCGAGAGCGCCATCGGTGAATCCGGCGGGCCGTACGTCAGCGCGTCGCTCTCGATGTTCATCACGCCCAGGCTGTAGTCGCCCACCTTGCCCGTCAGGCGCGCGCCGCCGACGAGCGGCACCTCGACGCCGTCCGGCGTCAGGCCGATGCGCCGCGAGTAGAACAGCGGCAGCAGCCCCGGTCCCTGGTCGCCGTTCTCCATGCCCACCTTGCCGTAGCTGAACAGGCCGGCGGTCTCGGTGAAGAACTGGCGCTTCTCGGGGAAGAACAGGCTGAAGCGCGAGACGTTCACCACCTCCTGGTCGGCCTCGACCTGCGCGAAGTCGGTCTTGTAGGTGAAGTCCGCCGTGAGCGTGTCGGTGACGCCCGCGCGGGCGTCGAAGCCGAACCTCGACAGCTTCGTGGTCGAGACGCCGGCGGCGTAGTCGCGGCCGAACGTCGGCGCGGCATACGGCACCAGCTCCAGGCGGCGCACCGACCGGATGTTTCGAAGGCCGTCGAGCACGCCGGCGTTCGACAGCCTCGCGAAGCCGAACGCCCCCTGCGCGCGCGGGTAGGGGACCCAGTACGACTCCTCGTTCTTGCGGACGATGCGCCGGCCGACGTTCAGGCCCCAGACCGTGTCGCCGATGGCCGTCTTGAAGCGGAGCTGGCTGAACGGGATGGCGATCTCGGCGTACCAGCCCTTGCCGTCGCGGCTGGTTCGGCATTCCCAGACGGCGTTCCAGTCGTTGTTGGTGACGCGCGCGTTGTCGGTGTACTGCGCGTCCTTGAGCGCGCCGAGCGGGTTGGTGGCGAAGTAGAAGCCGTTCCGCCGGTCGTGGAACGTGTCGATGACGATCCGCATCTGGTCGCCCTTGGCGAGGCCCGAGTCGCGCTTGAACTCGCTGGCGCGGATGCCGCTCGCTTCCGAGTCGAAGGCCCAGAGGGCGAAGTAGATCTTCCGGTCGTCGTAGAGGATCCGGAACTCCGTCCGCTCGGAGATCGGCTCGCCCGGGTTCGGCTCGCGCTGGATGAAGTGCCCCTGCGCCGGCGCCAGCTGCCAGACCGGATCGTCGAGGTGCCCGTCGATCCTGGGCGCCAGGCCCTTCGGCAGCCGGACGGCGATGGCGTGAAAGGTCTCGGGGTCGATCGTCGCCAGGTCAACGGGCGCCTGCCGGGCCGCGGCGGCGCCGGGAAGCAGCAAACCGAGAGCGAGGGCCAGCACGGCCGGCCAGCGGGAACGGCTCATGGCGAGGTTCTCCATTCTGCTGTGACTGGCGGGCGGCAAGCAATACCCCGCGGCGCGGGAGGGATGCCGGGGCGGAGGACGGGGCACGGGGGACGGAAGACGGGCAGCGACGAGGCCGGGGCGGCGTGGCGCCATCCCCGGCCTCGCGCGGGCCGGCGGCTAGCGGACGAGGGCGTTGAACAGCAGCTTGAACGTTCCGGCCGTCTGGTCGCGGAACTGCGTGCGGTGGCCGACGAGCACCACGCGCCCCTCGCCGTACTTCGCCGAGATCATCGCGGCCTTCTTCGCCAGGAACGGCTCGCCGATCAGCCAGCCGCTCTGGAGGAGGTCCCGGTCCGGGTAGGTGACGACGGTCTCGTACCAGTCGTTGTGATCGTTGGGCAGGATTTCGAACGCCGGGCTGCCGCCGAGGTAGGTGACGAGTCCCTCGGCCGGCATGCCGTAGGCCAGCGGGTTCGACGTGTCGAACGCCGCGTGAAGCGTCGAGCCGGGGCAGAAGAACTCCTTCGAGGGGATCCCGGCGACCGAGTTGCGGATGGGGAGGCCGAACGTGTCGATGGCGAACGCGCTGGCGCCGCCGAGGGTGACCAGCGTGCCGCCCTTCTGCACGAACGCCTTGAGGGCGGCGACGCCGTCGGCGCCGATGCCGCTCCGGTACTCGGGCGGGTACGACTCCATCGGCCGGCCGAAGCCCCGTCCCCCCCGGCCCTGCCCGGCCGGCGGGCGCTCGCCGGTGATCATCGCCGTCGAGTCGTCGGGGACGATGATGACGTCGTACTTCGCCTCGAGGCCGCCCTTCTTGATCTCGGCGTCCATCAGCGACGTGTAGGGGAAGCCGAACTGCTCGAGCAGCAGGCGCGTCCACCCCTCGTCGATGTTGCCGCCCCAGTAGCGCTGGTACATCCCGACGCGCAGGCGCTTCAGGTCGCGCGCGCCCGCCGTCGGCTGGGCCTTCAGCGCCGTGAAGTCGATCCCCGTGTCGGCCGCCACCGCCGAGAGGAGCGAGTCGGGGGCGCTCGCCGCCACCAGGAAGTCGCCCGCGCGGAGCCCGCCCTCGGCCTTGTCCAGGCGCCTCAGGGCGACGCCCTTGTCGAGCAGCAGGTTGGCGGCCCTGAACGCCGCGTTCTCGCGCCCGTCCATCACGTAGCCGACCGCGTTCTTCTCGACGCGGCCGACCGGATCGACCGAGTCGATCCGGCGCGTCCCGGCTGCCGGCGCCACGTCCAGCGGATCGACGCGCACGCCCATGAACTCGGCCATCGTGTCGGTGGCCATGTCGTAGGGCCGGATCGGCGACCCGTCGCGGTCGCGCGTGAAGGTGTTGTCCGGGTAGAACGTCCGGCCGAGGAGGTAGCGCACCAGCCCCATCTTGGGCTGCGCCATCGGGACGACGAAGCTGCCGGCGGCGTAGGCGACGCCGTTCGACCCGACGAACGGCGTGTCGGCCACGCGCACCTCGATTCCCTGCACGAGCAGCTTGGCGGCGAGCGTGGACGCGGTCAGCCGGTCGTGCTGGACCGTCGGGATGACGTAGGCGGCCGGCTTGCCCGCGGCGCCGCGCTCGGTCTGGCGCTTCGCCTTCAGGTAGGCGTCCCACAGCACGGTCTCGCGGTTGCGCGCGGCCAGGTCGAGCGTCGCCCACGCGGCCACCTTCTGCCGATCGAGGATGTCGCGCAGGCGCCACCAGCCGCCCGGCCACGGGTCGGGGAAGTTGGTCTGCGCCTCGTACTCGGGCAGGTTGCGGATGCCGCCCTCGAGCTGGTCGGGGTGGATGAACATCGGCGACGCCAGCTTCGCGCTCGCCGACTCGGTCAGCATGCCGGCGATGTTGTGGAACGGCGTGACCCAGTGGAAGCCGAAGTGGCCCCAGCCCGAGTACTGGGCGTCGTTCAGCACGCCCGACAGCCCGGCCTCCTCCTCCTTGTAGGCGATGTGCGCGCCGTACCAGCTCAGCTCGCGCCAGACCAGCGGGTCGGCCATCGGCCGGATCGGGTCGGCGTAGGGCGGGACGTAGATGCGGGCCCCGTACGAGCCCATGTGGTGATGGTCCACGTAGGCCTCGGGCTTCCAGTCGGTGAAGAGGATCTTCGCCATGTACCGCGACTCGACCAGGTTGGTCATGAACGCGTCGCGGTTGTTGTCGTGCCCCGCGTACTTGTGGTACAGCACCGGCGGCGCCGACCCCTCGAACTCCGTGCCGAGCGTCTTCTCGTACCAGTCGTGGACGATGTTCTCGCCGTCGGGATTGAAGCACGGGACCATCAGGAACACGACGTTGTCGAGGATCCGCCGCGCCTCCTCGTCCTGGCGCGACGCCAGGTCGTAGGCCAGCTCGGCCGCCATCTGCGTGCCGCCGATCTCGGTGGCGTGCAGGCTCATCGACTGGCAGACGACGGCCTTGCCCTCGGCCACCAGCTTCCGGACCTCGGCTTCGCCGAGGCCGCGCGGGTCGCTGAGCTGCAGGTTGACCTGGCGCAGGCGCTCGAGCCGGGCCAGGTTGGCGGGCGACGAGATGACGACGAGCAGGAACGGGTTGCCCATCGTGCTCGGGCCCATGTCGATCACCTTGATCCGATCGCTCTCGGCGGCGAGCTGCTTGTAGTAGTCCACCATCCGGTCCCAGCGGACCATCTTCTTGTCGGTGCCGAGCCGGAATCCGAAGAACTTCTCGGGCGAGGTCACCGGCGTCGGCGCCTGGGCCATGAGCGCGGGCGTCGAGAGCAGGACGAAGACGGCGAGCAGGAGCGTGGCAGCGCGGGCGAATCGTCTGAATGTCATCATGAGCACACTCCGCGGGAGGCTGCAGTCAACCTAACGCGAACGGGGCAGCGCGTCGCGGACCATCTCGGTCAGGGCGCGGTAGTCCACCTTGCCGCTCGGCACCTTCGGCAGGAACGGCACCACCAGGAACTGCCTGGGCATCGCGATGCGGGGCAGCCGGGCCGCCAGCTGCGCGGTCACCGCCTTCTCGTCGATCGTCGCCGTCACCACGGCCACGACCCGCGCGCCGCGCACCGGGTCGGGCACCTCGACGACACCGCAGTCCACCGACTCGGGGAGGGCGCGCTGCAGCGCGTCCTCGACCTGGCCGAGCGACACCATCTCGCCGCCGATCTTCAGGAACCGGCCCAGCCGCCCGACGTGCCAGAGATAGCCGTCCTCGTCGCGGTAGCCCATGTCGCCGG
>JAJXZZ010000454.1 GCA_021779795.1 Acidobacteriota bacterium
AGCGCCGACACCGCGGCGGGCCGGCACTCCTCGAGTCCCAGCCGCCAGATCTCGTGCCCCTCGGCGCCCTCGACCGCGGGGCCGGGTCCGCCGCGGCGGCGCACCAGCTCCTCGATGACACCGAGCAGGAGGATCTCCTCGCGCCCCGGGGCCACCGCCACGTGCTGTGTGGCGAGGCCTCCGAGCGTCGCCGGTCCGGGGTGGGCGAGCAGCACGGCCGCCCCGCGGCGGGCCGCGGCGACGAGCTCGGTCTTGACCAGTGGGTGGGTGCGACCGGGGTCGGCGCGGAGGACCAGCACCGTGTCGGCGGCCGCCAGGTCGGCGAACGTCGCGGTGGAACGCGGCGCCCCAAGTGCCTCGCCGATCCCGGCGACGAGCGCCTCGACGCCGGGGTCGGCGCCGGCCGAAACGTGCGGGCTGCCGAGGACGTCGCGGACGAACCGCTGCAGCAGGTAGGCGTCCTCGGTGGTCAGCCGCGTCGAGCCGACGGCGGCGAGCGCCTCGCCGCGCCGCCGCGCGGTGGCGAACCCGGAGGCGGCCGCGGCGAGCGCCTCGCCCCAACTGGCCGCTACGAGACGGCCGCCGCGGCGCAGCAACGGCTGCGTCAGCCGTTCGCGGTGGTGCAGCACGTCGAGACCGAAACGCCCCTTGGCGCACAGCTTGCCGTGGTTCGGCTGGCTCTGCGGCGAGCTCGAGACGGCGGCACCGGCCGCGGCGGTCGCGACCGTGAGCTCGCAGCCGCACGAGCAGTACGAACAGGTCGTGGTCACGGCCGCGCGCTGCCACGCCGGGAGGTGCGATGCGAACGCGGGGATGGCGAGCGCCGCGACCGGGCAGGCGTCGACGCACTGGCCGCAGAACTCGCACTCGAGCGGACCGTCGAGCCAGGTGGCGACGCGCGCCTCGAGGCCGCGGCCGATGACGCCGATCGCCGCGACGCCCTGCATCTCGTCGCACAGGCGCACGCACTTGGCGCACAGAATGCACTTTTCGGGGTCGCGGACGATCAGCGGCGAGGCCGTGTCGCGCGGCCGGCGCACGAGGTCGAACGGGAGCCGGCTCTCGTCCCCGCCGTAGGTGAAGACGAGGTCCTGGAGACGGCAGTCGCCGGTCCGCTCGCACACCGGGCACTCCATCCGGTGGTTGAGGAGAATGAGCTGGAGCTGGCGGCGGCGCGCCTCGTGCACCTCGGGCGCCTCGGTGTCGATCTCCATGCCGGGCAGCACCGGGGTCGAGCAGGCGGGCACCAGGCCGGGCCGCCGGTCGCGCCTGGCCACGACGCACAGCCGGCAACCGCCGTACGGCGTCAGGCGCTCGTCGTGGCACAGCGTCGGCAGTTCGATCCCGTGGCGCCGCAGCGCCTCGAGCAATGTGAGACCGGCGGGCACCTCGAGCGGGCGGCCGTTCACGGTGATCGCGACCTTGTCCATCGCCGGCCTCACCGCACCGCCGTCGGCTGCAGCCGGCGGAACGCCCACTTGGTGCGCAGGCGGTTGGCGTAGCGGGCGATCGATCCGGTCGGCTTGCGCCGCGCCGTGGCCTGGACGTCGCCGGTCGAGAGCAGGAAGTCGAGGATGTGGATCGCCGCCTTGCCGCGGCTGGCGAGCGCCGAGCGACACCCGGCGCAGTAGGTGACCATCGGCAACGGCGACTCGTCGGCGCGGCGCTGTGTGATCCGCTGCGAGAGCTGTGGGTCGACCGGATAGATCATGCCCCCGGCGCCGCAGCACCTGGCCTTCTCGCGCGCGTACTCGACGTCCTCGATCGTCGCCCCGGCGCCGCGCAGCAGCGCGCGCACGGCGTCGTGCGTGGCCGGCTCGTGGTGCGCCTTGCACGAGTCGTGGATCGCCACCCGCTCCCCGGCGCGCAGCGCCGGCGGCGCCCACTTCCCGGCCAGGCGCTCCCACACCGTCGTGACCTTGAGGCCGGCGAGGCCGGCCTTGAGCGTGTGCGCGCAGTCCGGGCAGGCTGCGATCAGCTCCTCGGCGCCGAGCTTCTCGGCGTGCGCCAGGATCGCGTGGCAGGTCTGGTCGAACGCCGCCTCCATGCCGATCAGTTCGGCCGGCGCGCCGCAGCAGAACATCAGGACGCCGGTGCCGGGGTAGTTGCGGCGCAGCTCGTCGTAGACCACGAGCGTGTTGCGCGGCGACACGGCGGGGAGCGAGCAGCCGGTAAAGAACAGGCGCTTGCTGCGTTGCCGCCCGGGCTCCGACATCGCCAGCGTGAAGGTGGTTCCGACGCCGGCGCGGTAGTAGGAGACGATCGGCTTGTGCTGCGGCAGCGGCCCGATCCCCTGCCGCACCGCCTCCTGGCGGGCGGCGAGCAGCATCGCGCCGGTGTCGATGTCGACGGGGCAGACCTCGGCGCACAGCGAGCAGATGTTGCACGAGTACACCATCTTCAGGGCGCCCCCGACGCCCGCCGTGACCTGCCGGGCGAGCTCCTTGGGCGACCGGCAATGGGCGGTGAGGAACTCGCACTCCTTGACGCACAGCCCGCAGGCGCAGTCGAGGCAGCGCGTGGCCTCCTCGACCGCCTGCGCCTCGGCAAGCGGCGGCGTGAACGGCTGCAGCATCACCGGCGTGCGCTCGCGCCGCCGGCGCTCCGCCTCGTCGATCTCGAGCCGCCAGAGCAGCGGCTGCGGGAGGACCGGCGTCTCGGGACCGGCCGCGGCGCCGCTGAGAAAGCGGTGTGCCGCCGCCGCGGCGCGGCGCCCGAGCGCGAGGGCG
>JAJXZZ010000455.1 GCA_021779795.1 Acidobacteriota bacterium
ACCGCGATTCACCTGCCGCGCCGAGTCGGTGAGCATCGATAAGCCTCAATGCAATCCGGTGGTGTGCTGTCGCTCGCCGTTTCCTAAACCGGGGGTCGCGTGTTCGAGTCACGCCGGGCGCACCACACCATCCCTCAGTTCACCAACGACTTGCTGGTCGGGTCACTCGGCGCGTTGCACGGTAGCCGATGGTCCCCGTGGCCGGCGTGTGCAACGTTTGTGCAAGCGGAGCGTTGTTCGTCCACCTTCCGCATGGACTCGTGGAGCCCGGGCAGCGTCGCGTTCGTGTAGCGCGCCGTCGTCTTGAGGTCCGCGTGCCCGAGGATCGCCTGCACGTGGTGGATGGGCACGCCGGCCTCCACGAGCCGGCTCGCGCCCTCGTGCCGGAGATCGTGGAAGTGCAGGTTGATCCGCTTCAGCTCCGCGCGACACTCGGGCGTCAGGCGGTGCGTGGCCTCGACGAACGCGGCCTTCGCCCCGTGCGCCTTCAGGACCGCCGTCTCCCACGCCTTCTTGATGCACTTGACCGGCCGGCCGATCTCGTCGCCGAACACTGCCGCCGTCGCGGGCAGGTCGTGCCCGTCCGGGCCGAGCCGGGCCATCTCGAGCACGGCCCGGAGCTTCGCTGACAGCGGAAGGATCCGCGTCTCGTCGTCCTTGGCGTTCTCGGCTCGGATGGTGAGCTGCCGCCGCTCGAGGTCGACGTCGCCCCAGCGGAGCGCGAGCAGCTCGCCGAGCCGGCAGCAGCTCTCGAGCGCCCCGAGAATGAGCCGCTGCAGCCGCGGGCCGGCCGCGGCGAGGAGCGCGGCCTCTTCGCCCGCGGCCAGGCGGCGATGCCGAAACGTGGGCTTCTCACGCTTCAGGTCGCTGTCCTGGCCGAGCCAGGGTCGCGTCAGGTGCCCCTTGCGGACGCCCCACCGGGACATGCTCTTGAACAGTTGGAGGTAGTGATTCCGCGTCGAGGCCGAGGCCGCGCGCGCGGTGAGGGCCGAGAGGAACGCCGCGATATGGTCCTCGGTGATCGCGCCGATCGCCATGTCGCCGATCCGCTGCCCGGTCTCGGGCATGATGAACGCCGCGACCTTGCCGGCGCGCACCTGGTCATCCTTCCACGAGGTCTTCTGCTTCGCCTGCACGGAGTAGCTCTTCACGAATACCGCCGCGTAGGCCGTGAACGTGAGGGCGTCGGCCGTCGCGGCCGCCGGGGCCGGCGCGACGGGCTCGGTCCGCTGACGGAAGACACCGTCGCGCACGGCGAGCCGGATCCGCTCGGCCTCGGTCTCGGCGTCGGCCTTCGTCGTGAGGGCGTGGCCGACTTCGCGATCGAGCGAGAGTCGGAACGCCGTGCCGCGCCAAGAGAAGTTCAGGTGCCACGGATGCGGGCATTTCGCCCACGTGCGCCGCGGGCAATCGCAGCGCTTGCGCAGCCCGCCGTTACGTCGTCGCATGGGCGCCTCCCGCCGGCTCGCGCCGCCGCCGGGCCAGCTCCGCTCGGACGAGCGCCACATCGGCAGTCATCGCGCACCCCCGATCCGGCGGCCGAGCTCGAGGCCGACAAGGAAGCCGGCCTCGGCGGCCGTGGCCGTCAGCCCGTACACGGCCTGGCGCTCGTCGAGGTCACTGAACGTGTTGGCTACGTGCGCGAGGCTTTCGTCGTAGCCTCGCCTGAGCCGCGTCTCCTTGGCCCCGATCGCCTCGAGCAGCTCGCTCCACGGACCGTCGACGCGGTGCCCGTCGACCTCCGCGTCGCCGTCGAGCATTTGGTTCAGGGACAGCGCGACCGCGAGGTACTCGTCGACGGCGCGGCGCGCGAGAACGCGCGGGTCGGGCGGACGGGTGGACTTCTTCGACATGACGGCCTCCTGAATGAGGCCGGCGGGTCTGCGGGTAGAATAGCCGCAGGCTGGCCGGCAGTGAACGCTGCGCGGTTGGCTTAGGAGCGCTTGCGGGTGGCTGCCTGCTTGCGCTCCGCCTTGATGCCCTTCGACTCCAGCCACATCCGAATCCCGCGCCGGATCTGCTCGGCAATCGGGACCCCTTCGCGGTCCTTCACCAACTGAAGGCCCTCGGCCTGGTCGACATCGATGTGGAAGTTCGTCAGCTTCCGGGGCATCACAGCGTCAAGCATAACGCAACCTCTTTATGCAGTGCAAGCTCTATTTCTGGCCGCCCGCCACCTTCGCCAGTTCCCCGATGAGCGCCTCGAGCTTCCGCACCCGGGCCGTCGCCCGGTCCCGGCTCGCCGCCGCCCGGCAGCGGTCCGAACAGAAGCGCCGGCCCGCCCGGCCCGCTCCGTCGAGCGCCGCCCCGCAGCGCTCACACGCCAGAGTGGTCACAGAAGCCGAACGTTCGGCATTTAAGCGTGGTTCCCCCGCCTTCATGGACCGAGACCCCCTCCTGTCGTGTCGGGCCGCTGTGAGGCGCCAGGACGGCCGCCTGGCGCCCCGTATCAGTGCGCGATCCGCATCGCGCGCAACTCCTGGGTGAGGTACTCCATGCTCGCGCGGCCCATCTCTCGCCCGTTCAATATGACGGGAATCTCGAAGCGGAAGACCCCGCCCCCGCCCCCGCCGCCCGCGGCCTGGACGACGGCCGCCAGGTCCATCGGCCGCATGACCGCCTCGAGCCCGTGCAGCACGGCCGGCTCGCCCGGGCCGAAATCCCGAAAGCCGTTCGACCCCGCGGCGAAGTGATTGCGCTTCATCAGCATCGTCTGGTAGT
>JAJXZZ010000456.1 GCA_021779795.1 Acidobacteriota bacterium
CCCGGTCATCGGGTTCGTGCTCGGCCCGATGTTCGGCGCGCGCCGGACGGCGTGGCGCACGGTGGGGACGCTCGACCAGTTCCCGGTCGGCCAGACGGTGCCCGTCCGGTTCGAGGCCGTCTCGGAGACGCCGTGGGACGGCGTGACGGCGCGCACCGTCGCCTGGCTGCGCCGCGAGCCCGGCGACCGGCTGGTGGCCTTCTCGGCCAACTGCACCCATCTCGGGTGCCCGGTGCGCTGGGAGCCGAGCGCGAACCTCTTCATGTGCCCGTGCCACGGCGGCGTCTACTACAGCAACGGCCAGGTGGCCGGCGGGCCTCCGCCGCGGCCGCTGCCCCGCTACCCCGTGCGGCTGCGGGACGGCGCCGTGGAGGTCCAGGCCGAGCGCATTCCGATCGGGTGAGAGGACCATGCTGCGCCGCATACGAGACTGGCTCGACGACCGCACCGGGTTCCTGACGACGCTGGCGCCGCTGGCGTCCCACCTGGCGCCCGACGGCTCCAGGTGGTGGTACGTGTTCGGGAGCGCCACCCTGTTCGCGTTCCTGGTCCAGGTCGTGACCGGGATCGCGCTGGCGACGGTCTACGTGCCGTCGGCGGGGGAGGCCTACGCCAGCCTGCAGTTCATCTCGACCGCGGCGCCGTTCGGGCGCCTGCTGCGGGGGATGCACTACTTCGGCGCTTCGGCGATGGTCTTGTTCATCGGCATCCACCTGGTCCGCGTCTTCCTGATGGGGTCGTACAAGTACCCGCGGGAGCTGAACTGGCTGACCGGCGTCGCGCTGCTCGGCCTCACGCTCGCGATGGGCTTCACCGGCCAGTTGCTGCGGTGGGATCAGAACGCGGTCTGGTCAACCGTGGTCGGAGCGGCGCAGGGCGCGCGGTCGCCGGTCATCGGCCAGTGGGTCGTGTCCTTCATCCTCGCCGGCGGGACGGTCGGGAGCGCCACGCTCAGCCACTTCTTCGCGCTCCACGTCTTCGTCGTTCCCCTGCTGCTGGCGGCGACGATCGGATTGCACCTGTACCTGGTCCTCCGCCACGGCATCTCCGAGCCCCCGGTCGCCGGCCGGCCGGTCGATCCCCGCACCTATCGGGCGGAGTACGAGGCGCTGCTCGAGCGGTCCGGGCGCCCGTTCTGGCCGGACGCCGCCTGGCGCGACGCCGTGTTCGGGGCCGGCGCGATCGTGGCGATCGTCGCCCTGGCGGCCATCTTCGGCGCGCCCAAGCTGGGCCTGCCTCCCGACCCGTCGATCGTGCAGGCCCAGCCGCGGCCGGATTGGTACCTGCTCTGGTACTTCGCGGTCCTCGCGCTGCTCCCCCACGGCATCGAGGACCTCGTCATCCTCGGCGCGCCGCTGGTGGCGGCGCTCGTGCTGCTGGCCGTTCCCTTCGTCTCCAACCGGGGCGAGCGCAGCTGGCGGCGCCGCCCCTGGGCGCCGGCGATCGTCCTGGTCGCGGCCACGATGATCGGCGTCCTCTGGCACGCCGGGGTACAGGCGCGCTGGACCCCCGACTTCGGCGCCTCGCCGCTTCCCGCCCAGGTCGCGGGGGTGGCCAGCGGCCCGGCCCTCGACGGGGTGGCCGTCTTCAACGCGAGGGGATGCCTGTTCTGCCACCGGATCGCCGGCCACGGCGGCACGCGCGGCCCCGACCTGACGCTGGTGGGCGACCGGCTCACGCGCACCCAGCTGACGGTCCGGGTGCTCAACGGCGGGTACAACATGCCGGCGTACGCCAACAACATCAGCCCGTCGGAGCTGGACGACCTCGTCGCGTTCCTGGAGAGCCGCACGTCGCGGTGAGCGTCGGGCGGACGGGCCGAGTTCGCCGGGAACGGGGACGCGGCGCGGCGTGTCTCCGCTCCCGGCGCCGAGGTGCGGATTCGAGCGACGCGCCCGGCTACTGGAGGCCGGCCGGCACCGGCATGCCGAGCAGGCCGAGCACTTCGGCAGCCTTCGCCTTGGCCGTTCCGGCCTTGGCGACCGCGTCGGGGAGGTTGCCGGCGTCGAACGCCGTCTTCGCCTGGGCCCACGTGTCGGTGACCGTCTTCAGGCCGTCCTGGGCGCTGGCGAGCTTTGCCTTGTCCATGTCGGCCGGCAGCCTCCTCGCCTTCGCGAGGATGTCCACCCGGCTCTGGATCGCTTCGACCACCTTCGGCAGCCCCTCGCTCAGGCCCGCCCAGCTCTTGGTCAGCTCGCCCTTCCTGGCCGCGGCCGCCGCGGTGAGCGCGGTGACCTGGGCGGGGATCGCCTGCGCGGCGGTGAGCGCCGCCTGGTAGTCGCCCTTGGCGAAGCTGTCCTTCGCCGTGGCGATCGCGTCTTCGACGCCCTTCACCTGGTCCGGCACGAACTTCTCGGCTTCGGGTTTCGCGCTGTTGAATGCGGTCTCGGCCGCGGCGATGGCTGCCTGCGCCGGCCCTTTCTGCATGGAGCAGGCGACGGCCGTCAACGACGCCAGCACGACGACGATGAACGCCAGCTTCTTCGACATGGGACCTCCGTTCGACTGGAAAGCACGGCAGCGCCCCTGGCGGGGTAGAACGAGGCTACGGGATGCGGAGTCTCTGCCCGACCGTGATCAGGTTCGGGTCCTTCAGGACGTCACGGTTGGCTTCGAAGATCTGGGGATACAGGGCCGGGTCCCCGTAGTACTTCTTGGCGATCTTCGACAGCGTGTCGCCGGCGACGACCTCGTGCCACTGGGTGGTATCGAAGGCGTCC
>JAJXZZ010000057.1 GCA_021779795.1 Acidobacteriota bacterium
GACCGCCACGTCTTGTTGAAGCCGAGCCGGAATCCGTACGGGTGAACCTTCTGACCCACGAGACGCTCCTCGTTGACTGAATCATCGTCGAGCGGGGGCGGGAGCGGGGCGCGGCCCGCAGGCCGCAGGCCGCCGTCCGCCGTCCGCCTACTTCTTGGCCGCCGCCCTGGCCCGCGGAGCCCGCCGCCTCGGCGCCGCCGACCCGGCGACCGCCGCCGCGGCCTGCGGCTTCTCGGTCACGTGCACCGTGAGATGCGCGGTGCGCTTGATGACGTGGAACGCCCGGCCCATCGGGGCGGGGCGGATCCGCTTCATCGACGGCCCCTGGTCCGCGTAGCAGGCCGACACGACGAGCCGATCGACGTCGCCGCCGAACCCTTCCTTCTGCTGCGCGTTGGCGACCGCCGACCGCAGCACCTTGGAGATGTCGCGGGCGACGCGCTTGTGCGAGAACTGCAGCAGCGCGAGGGCCTTGTTCACCTCGCGCCCGCGGATGAGATCCAGCACGAGCCCGGCCTTCTGGGCCGACGTGCGGACGTACTTGGCGGTGGCTTCACCCTGGATCATGACGCGCTACCCCCGGCCGGCTTCGGCGCCGCGGCCGCCGGCGCGGCTCCCGCCGGGGCCGCCGCTGCGGCCTTCTCGCTCTTGGTGGTGTGGCCCCTGAAGGTCCGCGTCGGCGCGAACTCGCCGAGCTTGTGGCCCACCATGTTCTCGGTCACGTACACCGGCACGAACTTCTTCCCGTTGTGGACCGCGAGCGTGTGCCCGACCATCTCGGGCACCACGGTCGACCGCCGTGACCAGGTCTTGATGACCTTCTTGTCCCCGCCGCGGTTCATCGCCTCGACCTTTTCCAGCAGGGGCGTGTCGATGAACGGGCCTTTCTTGAGTGATCTGCTCATAGGCTCAGCTTCCTACTTCCCGCGCCGCTGCACGATGAACTGGTCGGTCGACTTCCGGTTGCGCGTCTTGTAGCCCTTGGTCGGCATGCCCCACGGCGACACCGGGTGCCGGCCGCCCGAGGTCTTGCCCTCGCCGCCGCCGAGCGGGTGATCGACCGGGTTCATCGCGACGCCGCGCACGTGCGGCCGCTTGCCGAGCCAGCGGCTCCGGCCGGCCTTGCCCCACGACACGTTCTCGTGGTCGAGGTTTCCGACCTGGCCGACGGTCGCCAGGCACTCCATGTTGATCTTGCGCAGCTCGCCCGACGGCATCTTGACCGTGGCGTACGCGCCTTCCTTGGCCACCAGCTGCACCGACGACCCGGCGCCGCGGGCCACCTGGCCGCCCCGGCCGGGCCGCAGCTCCACGTTGTGGATCAGCGTGCCGAGCGGGATGTTCTTGAGCGGCAGGGCGTTGCCCGGCAGGATGTCCACGTTGTCGCCGGCCACCACCGTGTCGCCCACCTTGAGGCCGTTCGGCTGGAGGATGTAGCGCTTGTCGCCGTCGGCGTACTGCACGAGCGCGATGCGCGACGACCGGTTGGGGTCGTACTCGACCGTGATGATCCGGCCCGGGATGTCCCGCTTGTCGCGCTTGAAGTCGATCACGCGGTACATCCGCTTGTGGCCGCCGCCGCGCCACCAGCTCGTGAGCTCGCCCTGGTTGTTCCGACCGCCCGACTTGCGGAGGGGTTCGGTGAGCGGCTTGTACGGCCGGTCGGTCGTGATCTCGTCGAACACGTGGACCGTCTGGAACCGCCGCCCCGCCGACGTGGGTTTGTATGTGCGAATGGGCATGGCTCTCCTTACGCCCCTTCCAGGAACTCGGGCATCTTCTGGCCGTCGCGGAGCCGCACGTACGCCTTCTTCCAGTCCGACCGGCGCCCGGCGAAGCGGCCCTGCCGCTTCACCTTTCCGTGCACGAGCGTGGTCCTCACGCTCTCCACCTTGGAACCGAGCAGCTTCTCGATGGCCTGCTTGACCTCGACCTTGGTCGCGTCCGTCGCGACCTGGAACACGATCGTGCGCCCGTCCTCGCGCTGGATCGTGGTCTTCTCGGTGATGAGCGGCCGCCTGATGACGTCTGTGAGTTTCATGGCTCGCTTACCCCAGCACTTCCTGCAGCCGCTCGAGGGCCGCGCGGGTCACCACGACGCGGCCGCCGTCGACCAGGTCGCGGGCGGTGAGGCGCCCGGACTCGACCGACCGCACCCCGTCGAGGTTGCGCACCGCCAGGGCCAGCTTCTCGTCGAACTTCACGTCGACGAGCAGCCCCTTGCCGGCCACGCCCAGCCGCCTGAGCATCTCGGCGGCCGCCTTGGTCTTGATCGTCTCGGCGGCCAGCTGGTCCACGACGATGACGGCCTGCTCCTGGAGCCGGGCCGCCAGCGCCGCGCGCAGGGCGCCGCGCTCGACCTTCCGCGGCACGCGGTAGTCGTAGCTGCGCGGCTGCGGACCGAACACGGTGCCGCCCTTGCGCCACAGCGGGTTGCGCGCCTCGCCGACGCGCGCGCGGCCGGTGCCCTTCTGGCGCCACGGCTTCTTGCCGGTGCCGCTGACCAGGCCGCGGGTCTTCGTCATGTGGGTCCCGCGCCGCTCGGCGGCGTTGGCGTGCACGACGGACTCCCACACGAGGTGGCCCTTGATGCGCCCGCCGAACAGCTCGTCGCTCACCTCGAGCGTGCCGACCTTCTCGTTCTGACTGTTGACGACGTCCAGGTTCATGGCTCTCGCTCGCTACTTCTTGCCCTTCGGCTTCTCGACCTGGGGCACACGCACCGGCTTGGCCGCGACGGCCTTGCGGATGATCAGGTACCCGCCGTCGGCGCCCGGCACGGCGCCGCGCACCATCAGCAGGTGGTTGTCGGCGTCGATCCGCTCCACGCGCAGGTTGCGGGTGGTCACGCGCTCGCTGCCCATGTGCCCGGCGGCGCGCATCCCCTTGACGACGCGCGACGGGTAGGACGAGGCGCCGATCGACCCCGGGGCGCGGTGGAACATCGAGCCGTGGGTCGCGGCGCCGCCGCCGAAGTTGTGGCGCTTGACGACGCCCTGGAACCCGTGGCCGCGGCTGGTGCCGATGACGTCCACCCGGTCGCCGGCGGTGAAGATCGAGACCATCACCTGGTCGCCGGCCTTCATCGCCTCGCTGGCCTTGGCCAGCTTCACCTCGCGGCGCACCCGCGTCGGCGGCACGCCGGCCTTCTTGTAGTGGCCGCCCACCGCCCTGGTCACCTTGGCGGGGCGCTCTTCCACGAGGCCGATCTGCACCGCCTCGTAGCCGTCGCGCGCGGCGTCCTTCGCCTGGACGACGACGCACGGGCCGGCCTTGATCACGGTCACGGGGCAGACGGTGCCGTCCTCGGAGAACAGCTGCGTCATCCCGACTTTCCTGCCGATGATTCCAGTCACCATGTTCGTCTCTCGCCGGCTCAGGGCTCAGGGCTCACGGCTCACGGCCGAATTCGACCCGAGCGTGAGCCAGCCTGGGCCCTGAGTCCTGAGCCTTGAGCCTTCGTTACTTCCTGCTCTCCCGGCCGAACGCCTTGATCTCGACGTCCACGCCCGCCGGCAGGTCGAGCTTCATCAGCGCGTCGACGGTCTGCGAGGTCGGCTCGAAGATGTCGATCAGGCGCTTGTGGGTCCGGATCTCGAACTGCTCGCGCGACTTCTTGTCGACGTGCGGCGAGCGGAGCACCGTCCACTTGTTCTTCTCGGTCGGCAGCGGGATCGGGCCTGCCAGCCGCGCCCCCGTGTGCTTGGCCGTGTTGACGATCTCGGCCGTGGACTGGTCGAGCACCCGGGCGTCGTACGCCTTCAGGCGGATGCGGATCTTGTCGCCGAACTGTGTTGACATAGCAGCCTTGCTCGCTTCGCTCGCATACTGGGGTCGGGAGTCTGCGGTCAGGGGCACCCCCCGGTCCCCGATCCCTGATCCCTATTCCAGGATCTCCGTCACCGTGCCCGCGCCGACCGTCCGGCCGCCCTCGCGGATCGCGAACTTCGACCCCTTCTCGATCGCCACCGGCGTGATCAACTCCGCCCGGATGCTCGTGTTGTCCCCGGGCATCACCATCTCCACGCCTTCCGGCAGGAACATCGACCCCGTCACGTCCGTCGTCCGCAGGTAGAACTGCGGCCGATACCCGTTGAAGAACGGCGTGTGCCGCCCGCCCTCGTCCTTCGACAGCACGTACACTTCCGCCTTGAACTTCGTGTGCGGCGTGATCGACCCCGGCTTGGCCAGCACCTGCCCGCGCTCCACGTCCGTCTTCTCCGTCCCGCGCAGCAGCACCCCGATGTTGTCGCCCGCCACCCCCTCGTCGAGCAGCTTCTTGAACATCTCGACGCCCGTGACGACCTTCTTCATCGTCGGCCGGAAGCCGATGATCTCGACCTCCTCGCCCACCTTCACCTTGCCCCGCTCCACCCGCCCGGTCACCACCGTCCCCCGCCCCGAGATCGAGAACACGTCCTCGATCGGCATCAGGAACGGCTTGTCCACTTCCCGCTGCGGCAGCGGCACGTAGCTGTCCAGCGCCTCCAGCAGCGTCAGAATCCCCTGCACCCCGTCCGGATCCCCGCCCAGCGCCTTCAACGCCGACACCCGCACCACCGGCAGGTCGTCCCCCGGGAACCCATACGAGCTCAGCAGCTCCCGGACCTCCAGCTCCACCAGGTCCAGCAGCTCCGGGTCGTCCACCGCGTCCACCTTGTTCAGCGCCACCACCACGTACGGCACGTTCACCTGCCGCGCCAGCAGCACGTGCTCCCGCGTCTGCGGCATCGGCCCGTCCACCGCCGACACCACCAGGATCGCCCCGTCCATCTGCGCCGCGCCCGTGATCATGTTCTTGATGTAGTCCGCGTGCCCCGGGCAGTCCACGTGCGCGTAGTGCCGGTTCGCCGAGCTGTACTCCACATGGCTCGTCGCGATCGTCAGGATCTTCGTCGCGTCCCGCCGGCCCTGCGATTCCGACGCCTTCGCGACCTCGTCATACGACACATACTTCGCCCACCCCTTGTCCGACGCCACCTTCGTCAGCGCCGCCGTCAAGGTCGTCTTCCCGTGGTCGATGTGCCCGATCGTCCCGACGTTCACGTGCGGCTTCGTGCGGTCGAATTTCTCTTTTGCCATGCGAGTGTTCCTCGGCGCCGAAACCGGCGCCGCCTTGGCGGCGCCGGCCACGACGACCTGAACTGGAGCCGATGACCAGGATTGAACTGGTGACCTCGTCCTTACCAAGGACGCGCTCTGCCTACTGAGCTACATCGGCACGCGAACTGACTGCCCGGGCAGTCGTGCTGCCCACCGAGACACCACCATGCCGGCCTTCGCCCTTCCGCCTTCGCCGCGATGCGGCTTCGACGGGCCAGTCGGGCGGCGGCGAGACGGGCCTGCCTGGCCGTAGCTCGGGAAGCCCTCTCGGCAACCGCCTTCGCGGCGCCACGCGCCACTTCGACGAGACCAGCCTCCGCCTACATTCCCGAGCGAAGGCTGGAGCGGGAGACGGGGATCGAACCCGCGACCAACAGCTTGGAAGGCTGTGACTCTACCACTGAGTTACTCCCGCCCTCGCTCTGCCCGCCTTCCCCGACCCGACTCGAACCCGGCCGACGAGAAACGCCGGGATGCCGACCGACGACCACGCGCCATCCCGAACCCGAACGTCACCGGTTTGCCAGCCGCGGCCCACGCGCCCGTCCGCCTTCACCGGCCTGCGTGAGCGAAGTCTGGTGGCGAGGGGAGGATTCGAACCTCCGAAGCCACTTGGGCGACAGATTTACAGTCTGTTGCATTTGACCGCTCTGCAACCTCGCCACATCACCAGCCAACGCCCGTCCATCCGGCCGTGTCCCGGCGGGCGGCGCCCCCCGGAGCCGACACCCCGCCCTGGCGCCAAGTCGATGGAGCTGGCGGAGGGATTTGAACCCCCGACCAGCTGATTACAAATCAGCTGCTCTACCGGACTGAGCTACGCCAGCCAGACGAAAGGATTCATCGTAGCACGTCCTATGCCAATGGACAAGTGCCCGCAACCTCATGAATCTTCACGGACGGCGCCCTCGGCGGCGCGGCGGCCGCCCGCCTGCCCCGCCGCCAGGGCCCGCCGCTGCCGAACCGCCTCGAACAGCACGATGCCGGCCGCCACGCTCACGTTCAGGCTGCTCACGTGACCCAGCATCGGAATCGAGGCCGTCCGGTCGCACGTCTCGCGAACCAGGCGTCTCAGCCCGCTCCCCTCGGCGCCGAGCACGATGGCCGTCGGGAGCGTCAGGTCCAGGTCGCTGTAGGCCTCGGCGGCGTCGCCGGTCAGCCCCACGGCCCACACGTTGGCCGCCTTCAGCTCGTCGATCGCCCGCGCGATGTTCACGACGCTCGCCACCCGCACGTGCGCGATCGCGCCGGCCGACGCCTTGGCCGCCACGCCGTCGGCGGACGCGGCGTGCCGCGTCTGCCGGATCACGCCGTCCGCGCCGGCCGCGTCGGCGACGCGCAGGATCGCGCCGAAGTTGTGCGGATCCTCGACGCCGTCGAGCACGACGATCAGCGGCGCCCGGCCCGCCGTCGTCTGCAGCAGGTCCGGCACGTCGCAGTCGGGCCTCGGCTCCACGTCGGCCGCCACGCCCTGGTGCAGGCCGCCGCGCGAGATCCGCTCGAGGTCGGCCGGGGGCACGTGCTGCACGCTCACCCCCGCCGCCGCGGCCAGACGCAGGACGTCCTGAAGGCGCCGGTCGGCCCGCGACGACACCCGAAGGCTCCTCACGCGCCGCGCGCGCAGGGCCTCGAGGACGGGGTTGATGCCGTAGATGATCACGATGACTCCAACTCGCGGCTCACGACTGGCGACGTGCGGCCCCCTCGGCCACGGGCTTCAGGCCTCGGGCTCCGGGCCGTTTCACACTGCCGACTGCCGACCGCCGACCGCCGACTGCCGACCGCCGACTGCCGACTGCCACCCTGTTTCCCGGCTTCCGACCGCGGTCCGCTGTCGGTTAGCGGCTCCTGAGCGCGGCCGCGAACGCCGCCGCGCGCTCGCGGCAGCCCAGGATCGGCGCGAGGCCCGCCGCGGCGGGCAACTCGGCGCCGCGGTCGATCGCCGGCACCGCCTGGTCCAGCTCGGGACCGCCCGCGAGCCCCGTCAGCGCGACGCGGATCGGGTGGAACAGCCCCTTGGCCTTCTGCCCGGTCGCCTGCTTGACCGAGCCCACCACGGCGCGGAACCGCTCGCGGTCGACCAGCCGCGGCGCGCCCGACAGCTCGCGCGCGAGCCGCTCGACGACGTCGCGGGCACCGTCGTGGGCGAGCACCTCGGCCACCTCGGGCAGCGCGACGGCGCGCACCGGGTCGAACGCGAACAGGAAGCCGAGGCGCGACGGGATCTCGTCCACCCGGTCCACCGACGCCGTGGCCATCGGCAGCACCGACGCGAGGTACTCGACGGCGGCGTCGCCGGCGTCGCGCGCCAGCCCCTCGCGCTCGAAGTACGCGAGCGAGAGCCGCGCGATCCGCGCGGGATCGGCCGCCCGCAGGTAGTGCCGATCCACCCAGGCGAGCTTCTCCTCGTCGAAGATGCCGGCGCTGTGGCCCACCGCGTCGATCGCGAAGCGCTTCGCCAGCTCCTCCACCGGCAGCAGCTCCTGGTCGCCGCCGGGCGACCAGCCGATGAGCGCGAGGTAGTTCACCAGCGCCTCGGGCAGGTAGCCCTTGGCGCGGAACTCGGCCACCGACGTGGCGCCGTGGCGCTTGGAGAGCGGCGTGTGGTCGGGCCCCATCACCAGCGCGAGGTGCGCGAAGGCCGGCGGCGCGAACCCGAGCGCCTCGTACAGCAGGATCTGCCGCGGCGTGTTGGAGATGTGATCCTCGCCGCGCACCACGTGCGTCACCCGCATCAGGGCGTCGTCCACGACGACCGCGAAGTTGTAGGCCGGGTGGCCGTCCGAGCGCAGCAGCACCGGGTCGCCGATCACGCTGGTGTGGAAGGCGACCGGACCGCGCACCAGGTCGGCGAACAGCACGTGGCGATCGTCGGGCACCCTGAACCGGACGACGGCCCGCTCGCCCGCGGCGATCCGGGCCCGCGCCTCGGCGGGCGTCACCGACCGGCAGGTGCCCCGGTACTTCGGCGGCCGGCCCGCGGCCAGCGCCGCCTGCCGATCGGCCTCGAGCTGCGCCGGCGGGCAGAAGCAGCGATAGGCGAGGCCGGCGTCGAGGAGCTTCGCGGCGTGCTCGTGGTAGAGGCCGAGCCGCTCCGACTGCCGGTACGGCCCGTGCGGGCCCCCGACGTCCGGCCCCTCGTCCCACCGCAGCCCCATCCAGCGCAGGTCCTCGAGGATCGCGGACTCCGACTCGCGCGTCGATCGCTCGACGTCGGTGTCCTCGATGCGCAGGATGAACGTGCCGCCCGACCCGCGCGCCATCAGGTAGTTGAACAGCGCCGTGCGCGCGTTGCCCACGTGCAGGTGGCCGGTCGGACTGGGAGCGAAGCGGACGCGCATGGTAGTGGTCAGTGGCTAGTGGCTAGTGGCTAGTGGCTAGTGGCTAGTGGCTAGTGGCTAGTGGTCAGTCTGTCACGCTGTCACGCTGTCACGCTGAAGGAGCGCGACCGCGTGAACGGCGAGGGCCTCACCCCGCCCCGTCGCGTCAACGCCCTCGTTGGTCTTCGCCTTCACGCTCACCGCCGACGCGGGCAGGCCGAGCGCGCGGGCGAGCGACGCCGCCATGGCGGCGCGGTGCGGCCCGAGCTTCGGCCGCTCGGTCACGATCGTGGCGTCCGCGTTGACGACGCGGAAGCCGAGCCGGCCGACCATCGCGACGGCCTGCTCGAGCAGCCCGATGCTCGACGCGCCGCGCCAGCGCGCGTCGGTGTCGGGGAAGTGCGTCCCGATGTCCCCGAGCGACGCCGCGCCGAGCAGGGCGTCGGTCACCGCGTGGCAGAGGGCGTCGGCGTCGGAATGCCCGGCCAGTCCGCGGTCGAACGGGATCTCGACGCCGCCGAGGATCAGTCGGCGGCCGTCGGCGAACCGGTGCAGGTCGTACCCCGACCCGACGCGGAACTCGGGCGGCGCCGACGCGCCGCGAGGGGCGGGCCGCTCGGCCGACGATTCGTCCTTCACCAGCGCCTCCGCGATGACGAGGTCCTCGGCGGTCGTGACCTTGATGTTCCGCGCGCTGCCCTCGACGAGCCGCACCCGGTGCCCGGCCCGCTCGGCCAGCGCCGCCTCGTCGGTGGCCTCCACGCCGCCCGCGCCGAGGGCGACGGCCGCGGCCAGGACGTCGCGGCGGAAGGCCTGCGGCGTCTGCGCGAGGAAGACGCGCTCGCGCGCGAGCGTCCGGTCGACGACCGGCGCGCCGTCCGCCGACCACTTGATCGTGTCGCGCGCGGGGAGCGCGACAATCGCCGCGCCCGACTCGGCGGCGGCGTCGATGGCGCCCTCGATCGCGGCCGCGTCGACCAGCGGCCTCGCGGCGTCGTGGATCAGCACCACGTCGGCGTCCGGCGCCACGACCGCGAACCCGTTGGCCACCGAGTCCTGGCGGCGCCCGCCGCCGGCCACCAGGCGGACCCGCTCGCGCCGCAGGCACTCGGGCGGCGCCTCGATCCACTCGGGCGGCACCGCCACGATCACCTCGTCCACGCGGGGGCACCGCAGAAAAGCGTCCACGCTCCACTGCAGCATCGGGCGGCCGCCCAGCGCGAGCAACTGCTTGGGCATGGCGGCGCCGAGGCGGCGACCGCGTCCCCCTGCGGCGATGATGGCGGTAACGTGCATGGGCGGCTTCCGACTACCGGGCGCAACCTATGATTATACGACATGTCGGCGGCGGTCGACGGTCATCGACCGCCGCCGACAGCCGACAGCCGACAGCCGACCGCCGACAGCCGACCGCCGAATTCCCCCTCACAGGACGAGGCGCAGGCGCTCGATGCCGCCCGCGTACGCGCGAATCCGTTCCGACGTGAGGTCGAGGGCCGACGCCACGGCCTCCGCGGCCAGGTCGCGCGGCGCGAAGATCACCGCCAGGACGCGCGTCGTCTCGACGGTCACCATCGTGCGCTGCGAGTCGGACGAGGGGTTGCCGAAGGGGCCGAGCCGGTCGGCCAGCGCCAGGCGCCCGGCCACGTGGATCGCGTCCTTTCGAATCCCCTGGTATTGCTCGCCGGGGAGGCCCAGGCGCAGGATCACGTCGCCCTCGACCCGGTCGAGGTCGTAGAGCCCGTAGGGCAGCTGCAGCTCGAGCGAGCACCAGTTGCAGACGTCAACGAGCGAGTTGACGCGCGGCAGCGCCTCGCCCCTGGCCACGCGCCTCAGCAGCGCCTCCGAGGAGGGCCGCCGCTTCGTCGGGTCGAGGCCGACGCGGCGGTACATGGCGCGCACCGCCTCGCGCTCGGCCGGCGGGCCGGTCCGCGCGCGCACTTCCGCCTCGGCCAGCGGCGCGTCGAGCCGCCCGTCCCGCTCGACGGCGCGCACCTCGTCCACGCGCAGCACGCCGGGCCGTATGACGGCCGCGAGATCGGAAGCGAGCGTGACGGTCATGGGTGTGCCTGGCGGACCCCATCCGGCCGCGGCGTTCACTCGGCCGCGGCCGCCGCCGGCGCCGGCGGCTCGTCCACGTCGGCCCTGACGGCTTCGCGGATCCGCTCGGCCAGACGGCGCGCGCCTTCGGGCGTCGCCTCGAGCCCGCTGGTCGGCACCGGGTCGTGAACGACCAGCCGCACGTGCCCCGGGCAGGTCATCATCCGCCCCTTGCGCATCACGTGCCGGCTGCCGCTCACCGACACCGGCACCAGGGGCAGCTCGGCCTGGATGGCCAGCAGAAAGCTCCCGCCCTTGAACCGCCCGACGCGGCCGTCGGCGCTCCTGGTGCCCTCGGGAAAGACGATGAGCGACAGCCCCTGCGACACCAGCCCCTTCCACCGCCTGAGGATGCCCCACTGGTCGGGGCGCGTGCGGTCCACCAGCAGGTGGCCCGTCCGGCTCAGATGCCAGCCCCAGAAGGGGAATTTGCCGAGCGAGGCCTTGGCGATGATCCGGAGCTGCCACGGCAGGTGCCAGAAGATGACCGGGATGTCGTAGATGCTCTGGTGGTTCGACACGAAGATGTAGGTCTTGCCCGGCGTCAGGCGCTCGACGCCCCGCACCTCGACGTCCACGCCCGTCGTCGCCAGGATGAGCCACGCCCACGCGCGCGCGCAGCGGTGAGCAAAGTGGCCGCGCCGATCGACGAAGCTCGAGGCGATCGACACCGTCCCGAGCACGACCGAGTAGACCGCGATCGCCGGGATCAGGAAGAAGACGGTCCGCCACCAGTGGAACGGCGGGATCTTCACCGAGACCGCCCCTTCGCGTCGTCCCGGTCGGCCGGGCCCGCCGCCGGGCCTTGGCCGTTCGGCCTCGCCGGGGACGACGCCTGGCCGCCGTCGGCCTGCGGCGGCTGGGCCGGCGCCGCCTGGACCGCCGCCGCCGCGGGACCGGCCTCGATGTACCGCCCGAAGATCATCTTCCCCGCCGTCGTCTGCAGCACGCTC
>JAJXZZ010000058.1 GCA_021779795.1 Acidobacteriota bacterium
GCTGTTTGCCGACAGCCCGATCTCGCTCTGGGAGGAGGATTTCTCGGGGATCCGGCGCCACTTCGACCGGCTGCGCGCGCTGGGCGTGTCGGACTTCGAGGAGCATTTCGCGGCGAATCCCGACGAACTGGCCGACTGCGTGGAGTCGGTGCGCGTCGTCGACGTGAACCGGGCCACGCTCGATCTCTACGGCGCCGAGAGCCGGTCGCAGATGCTGGCCGGCCTCGACCGGATCCTGGGCGACGAGGGGCGCGAGGCGTTCCGACGCTCGATCCTGGCGCTGGCCAGGGGCGATCGCTCGTGGGAGAGCGAGGGGATCAACTACACGCTCAACGGCGACCCGATCCGCCTGGCGCTCCAGTGGTCGCTGGCCCCCGGCGCCGAGCAGACCTGGTCGCGCGTGCTGGTGTCGGCGATGGACATCAGCGACCGGACGCGCGTCGCCGACGCGCTGCGCGAATCCGAGACGAGGTTCGAGCGCATCTTCCGGTCCTCTCCCGGCCTGATGGGCATCGTCCGGCGCGCCGACGGGAGGTTCCTCGACGTCAACGACGTGTTCCTGCGCGAGTTCGGGTACGCGCGCGACGAGGTCGTCGGGCGGACGGCCAACCAGCTCGGGCTGTGGGCCGACGTCGCGGGCCGCGACGAGGCCCTGGCCACGATCGGGCGCCACCAGGGCGTCGTCCAGAACCTGCCGCTGCGGCTGCGCCGGCGGTCTGGCGGCGTGTTCGACGGCGTGGTGTCGGTGGTGCCGCTCACCGTCTCGGGGCAGGACTGCCTGCTGATTCACGCGCTCGACACGACGGCGCGGCGGCGGGCGGAGGAGGCCAGCCGCGAGAGCCAGCGGATGCTCGAGACGCTGATGAGCAACCTGCCGGGCATGGCGTACCAGTGCTGCGACGATCCCGAGCGCACGCTGCTGTTCGTCAGCGAGGGGTGCGCCGAGCTGACCGGCTACCCGGCGTTCGACCTGGTCGGCAACCGCCGGCTGTCGTTCGCGAGCCTGATCCTCGACGAGGATCGCGACCAGGTCTTCGCCGGCCTGCGCGAGGCGATGGCGGAGGCGCGGCCCTACCGCCTGACGTACCGGATCCGGCACGCCAGCGGCGAGACCCGCTGGGTGTGGGAGCACGGGCGGGTCACGCAGGCGTCGGCCGACCAGCCGGCCACGCTCGAAGGGTTCGTCTCCGACGTCACCGACCGCCGGCGCACCGAAGAGGAGCTGCAGCGGAGCACCGACCAGCTCCGCCACGCGCAGAAGATGGAGGCGATCGGCCGGCTGGCCGGCGGCATCGCCCACGACTTCAACAACCTGCTGACGGCCATCCTCGGCTACTCCGACCTGGTGCTCGGCAAGCTGACGCCGGGCGACCCGCTGGCCGAACGCGTGCACGAAATCCGCCGCGCGGGCGAGCGCGCGGCCAACCTGACGCGCAAGCTGCTGGCCTTCGGCCGCCGGCAGGTCATGCAGCCGTCGGTCTTCGAGCTGGACGGCATGCTCGAGGACATGGCGCCGATTCTCAGTCGCCTCATCGGCGAGCACATCGACGTCAGGCTGACCACCGGGTCGGCCGGCCGCGTCAGGACCGATCCGACGCAGATGGAGCAGGTGATCATGAACCTGGCGGTCAACGCCAGGGACGCGATGCCCGACGGCGGCACGCTGTCGATCGAGACCGGGCGGCGGGAGCTGTCCGGGAGCGAGGCGTCGGAGCTCGGCGTGCCGGCGGGGCCCTACGCCGTCTTCAGCATCGGCGACACCGGCGTCGGCATGGACGAGGCGACGCGGTCGCGCCTGTTCGAGCCGTTCTTCACGACCAAGTCCCAGGGCCAGGGCATCGGGCTCGGCCTGGCCACGGTCTACGGGGTCGTGCGGCAGAGCGGCGGATTCATCTCCGTGTCGAGCCGGCTCGGCGCAGGCACGACGGTCCTCGTCGGCTTCCCGCGCGTCGAGGCCGAGGTCGATCCCCTGTCAGAGCCCGCCCAGATCCTGGACCAGTCCGGCGGGTCCGAGACCGTCCTGGTCGTCGAGGACGAAGAAGCCGTGCGGCGCCTGGTCCGCGCCATCCTCGAGCGGCTCGGCTACTCGGTGATCGAGGCCACGGACGGCGAGGAGGCGCTGGGCATCTGGGCGGAGCGGGCGGAGGAGATCGACCTGGTGGTCACCGACGTGCTGATGCCCCAGCTCGACGGGCCGTCGTTCGTCGCCAGGGCGTCGGCGATCCACCCGGTCGCCCGGCTGATCTACCTGTCGGGCTATCCCAACGGCGCGACCAATCGCCACCGGGAGATCGACCCGGCGGTGCCGCTGCTCCAGAAGCCGTTCACCTCGGCGGCGCTGGCGCGCGCCGTCCGCCGGGAGCTGGACCGGCCGCCGGCCTGAGCCCGGCAGGGCCCTGCCGCGCCCGCTCGCGCCGCCGCCGACACGTGCGATAGACTGGATGCCACCATGCCCCTCAACGCGTGCGAGCTCGAGATCGACCTGTTCTGCCGCGGCATTCGCGTCCCCGACGAGGTGCCGCTCGACGGTGCGCGAGGGATCTCGCGCACGCGGGCCGGCCTCGGCTCGGGCCTCGAGATCGTGATCCCCGGCGGGTCCTGGGTGAAGGATCGGATCTGGGTGAACGTGCCGGTGGAGGAGGCGTTCGCGCGCGAGTCCCCGTACGTGCTCGAGGGGGCGCCCGGCGAGGGCTACCGGGTCCGGGACGAGCGCACGGGCACCCGGTACGCGGTGGAGGTGCCGCCCGAGCCCGCGTGGTACACGCGGGAGACCTCGCGCGGCATCCCGATGAACCGTGTCGGCGTCCTGCAGGGGACCTACCTCGGCATCTACGTCAACATGGTCTGCACGTTCTGGAACTACAACCCGCCGCTCAACTGCCGGTTCTGCACGACCGGCAACAACGTCGGCGCGCACGAGGTCGTGGACAAGGCGGTCGCCGACGTCATCGAGGTGGCGCGGGCCGCCAAGGAGGAGTCGGGCGTCACCTTCGTGCACCTCAACGCGGGGTTCCAGGGCAACCGCGGCGTGCAGTTCGCCGAGCCGTACATCGCGGCGCTGAAGGAGGAGGTCGGCGTCCTGGTCGGCGCGCAGCTCGCGCCGCAGAAGGACTTCGGCGCCTACGACCGGCTGATCGCGCTCGGCGTCGATCACCTCTCGTTCTGCCTGGAGTTCGTCGAGCCCGAGTGGTTCGGAAAGCTGTGCCCGGGCAAGGAGCGCGTGCTCGGCCAGCAGATCTTCTTCGACTCGATCGAGTACTGCGCGAAAGGGATGCCGAAGGGGGCGGTGTCGGGGGAGATCATCGCCGGCGTGGAGCCGGTCGAGGCGACGCTCAGGGGCATCGACTGGATCGCCGACCACGGGGCGTTCCCGACCGTCTGCATCTTCCGCCCGACGGTGGGCGCCGACATGGAGAGCTGGGCGTCGCCCCCGTACGAGCAGATGCGTCCGGTGATGGCGCACGTCTACGAGGCCTGCCGCCGGAACTGGATCCCGATCGGGGCGGCGCCGAACATCGAGGTGAGCATCGTCGTCAACCCGGACGACACGGCGCTGCTCGCGCCGCGGACGCCGGGGTTTTACGCCTACGAGGCCTACCGGCGGGCGGCCCGGGTCGTGGCCCGGCCCTTGTTCGCGCGGAAGATGCGCCGGCGGGAGCGACGACTTCCCGGCGGGGTTGGCGAGATCCCGCCAGGACGGGACGGGGCGTGATCGGGCGGACGGTGAAATCAGGCCGTATTTCCGGGCGTGCCCGGACGTTGGCGCGTGTGGCATTTGCCTTGCATTCTTACGTGACGTTGGCCGGTGTTGCCGGACGGATTTGGATGTATGCGGATGGGGGCCCGCATGCGTTCGAGGCGTTCGGCGGCACCGGCTTCTTGCCTTACCGGGCTCCCGCCGAGATCATCGCCGCGCTATGATCGACCGAGAGAAAGTCCTAACGGTTCTTCACAAGCGATTCCCCGGAGCCGCCGCAGATCAGATTGCCGCCGCCGCCAACGCCATTGTCGGCCTCGACGAGGAGTGGGAGGACATCACCGGCCACGAGCCGGAGTTCGGCTATCACTTCTCGACGCAGTGCGGGGAGATTTGTTACCTGGCCGAGCAGTTCCGGCTGGGCAGCCAGTTTCGCGTGTTCCGCAAGCGCGGCCCCTCCCTGTTGAGCCTGCCGTGATTCCGACGGCGATGGCATGCCGGCTTTTCGGCAGTCAAAACCAAAAACTGCCGCCATTTCGGAAGACCTAGCCGAACATCTTGCGGCTTTGTAGGGGTTTTCTCGGAAAAATCAATGGCATTGCGTTTGCTGATATGAACTGGCGAGACAGGTGTCATGCCTGTCAGAGCTTTCTCGCTCAGTGCGAGGATCTGTGCCCGGTGAGGTCGCGCGTTTGTATCCGCATCAGGCCTGCCGCGGCCGGTCAGCCCATGAAACGGCCGGTCGTGTTGAGCTGCATTACTTCATCCTTCCAGACCCTTTATCCACAGGGCGACCGAACCGGGCGACAGGTTGAGAGGGCGGGCGGGGGAGGCCGAGCGGGCCTTGCCCCCCCGATGACCCCGGCGCCGAGGGCGGCGGGGCGCGCGGCGCCAACCCGGTTGTTCGCACCGGGCCATTGCGTTCGGCCATGCCTCATCGATACAATGCGGCTTCTCTTTTCTTTCATCGAATAGCGTTTTTCTGGCGCCCATGAACCCTATGCGCTCTCTTCCTGTTCTCATGCTTGCGGCGTGCCTGGTGGCGTCGCCGGCGCTGGCCCGGCGGCCGGCCGAGGCCGCGCCGAAGCCGCCGACCAACGACGACTGCCTGGCCTGCCACGGCGACCCGTCGGCGACGGCCGCCGACGGCCGCTCGATCGCGGTGCTGCCCGACAAGTTCGCCGCGTCGATTCACGGCCAGTCGGGCGTGGCGTGCGTGGACTGCCACGCCGACCTCGCGACGGTGACCGAGTTCCCGCACGCCGAGAAGGTGGCGCCCGTCGCGTGCGCGACGTGCCACCCCGAGGCCGCGGCGCAGTACGACGTCAGCGTCCATGCCGCGTCCCGCCGGAAGTCGCCCAACAGCGTGGCGGCGGCCTGCAAGGACTGCCACGGGACGCACGGCATCCTGCCGGCGTCCAACCCGAACTCGCCGACCAACCACTTCAACCTGCCCGCGACGTGCGGGCGCTGCCACGGCAACGCGGACATCATCCGCCGCGGGCACATCGCGGTCGGCAACGTGGTGACGGCGTTCCAGGACAGCATCCACGGGTGGGCGCTGGCGAAGAGCGGCCTCATGGTCGCCCCCGACTGCACCGACTGCCACCACGCCCACGACATCCGGCGCAAGAGCGACCCGCAGAGTTCGGTCTACCGCACGACGATCCCGGCCACCTGCGGCAAGTGCCACGAGGGGGTGGAGCGGCGGTACCTGACGGGCATCCACGGGGAGGCGCTGTCGAAGGGGAATCCCGACGCGCCGGTCTGCGTGACCTGCCACACGGCGCACCGGATCCAGCGCGCCGAGGGGCCGGCGTGGAAGACGCAGGTCCTGGCCGAGTGCGGCTCGTGCCACCCCGAGTCGATCCGCACCTACCACGACACGTTTCACGGGCAGGAGACGCAGCTGGGCTTCATGCGCGTGGCGACGTGCGCCGACTGCCACGGCGCGCACGACATCTTCCCGCCGCGCGACCCCCGGTCCACGGTGTCGACGACGCGGGTCGTGTCGACCTGCCGGAAGTGCCATCCCGGGGCCACCGCCAGCTTCGCCAGGTACGACCCGCACGCCGACAAGAACAACCGGCAGCGCGACCCGCTGCTGTTCTACGCGGCCAAGTTCATGGAGGCGCTGCTCATCGGCGTGTTCGCCTTCTTCGGCATCCATACCGTGCTCTGGGCGTCGCGTGCCGTGAAGCCCGGCCATCCCATGTCGGGGCCCGACGGCGGCCCGCGTTCGCAGGAGTAGCCCGATGGACCAGACCTCCGCCGCCACCGGCGCCATGAAGCAGTACCGGCGGTTCGACCGCTACCATCGGATCCTGCACGGCGTCCTGATGTTCAGCTTCCTCGGGCTCGCCTTCACCGGCATGCCCCTCCTGTTCAACGACGCCCCGTGGGCCGTCCGCCTGGCCGGCCTGTTCGGCGGCGGGCACGCCGCCGGCGTGCTGCACCGGTTCTTCGCGGTGCTGCTCATCGGCTGCTTCGCGCTGCACGTCTTCCGCCTGATGCACCGGCTGTTCGTCAAGAAGGAGCTGGAGGTGCTCTGGGGGCCGGCGTCGATGACGCCGCAGCCGCGCGACGTGGCCGAGCTCATCGCCAACCTGCGGTGGTTCCTGCGGCTCGGGCCCCAGCCCAAGTTCGACCATTTCACCTACTGGGAGAAGTTCGACTACTGGGCCGTGTTCTGGGGCATGGGGATCATCGGCGGATCGGGCCTCGTGCTGTGGTTCCCGGTGTTCTTCTCGAAGTTCCTGCCGGGCTCCTGGTTCAACGTCGCCCTGCTGGTGCACGGCGAGGAAGGGCTGCTGGCGGTCGGCTTCATCTTCACGATCCATTTCTTCAACGGCCATCTCCGCCCCGACAAGTTCCCGATGGACCCGGTGATCTTCACGGGGCGGGTGAGCGAGCACGAGCTGCAGGAGGAGCGGCCGGCGGAGTACGAGCGCCTGCTGGCGTCCCGCCAGCTCGAGGAGGCCGAAGTCGGCGCGGCCCCGGCATGGGTCGGCAGCCTGGCCAAGGGCGTGGCGGTCGTGGCCGTCAGCCTGGGCCTGGTCATGGTCGGCTTGATCCTCTACGCGGTCCTGTCTGCCGGCCTGTAGGGCGGCGGGGAGCCGCTAACCCGAAACACCCGCGAGGCGACGGAGTCACGAGACGATGGCGGCAGAATCCAAGTTCCGGTACATGCGCAACCCGCTGGCGATGTTCGGCGGCTGGTTGACGACGGTCAGCGCGCTGCTCTTCCTCGGCATCTTCTTCGCCGACCTGTTCGGGCTGCACACGAACCCCTACCTCGGGATCGTGGCGTTCCTCGTCCTGCCGGGCGCGTTCGTGTTCGGCTTGGTCCTCATGCCGATCGGCGTGTACCTGGCCCATCGGGGCGAGCGGCTCGCCAAGCCCTCCCTGATCCTCGCCTGGCCGGTCATCGACCTGAACCAGTCCCACACGCGCCACATCGCGGCCGTGATGGTCTTCCTGACGGTGGCGAACGTCCTCGTCATCTCGCTGGCGTCGTTCCGCGGCGTCGAGTACATGGACTCGCCGCAGTTCTGCGGGCAGGTCTGCCACACGGTGATGAAGCCCGAGTACACGGCGTACGTCAACGGTCCGCACGCCCGCGTGCCCTGCGTGGCCTGCCACATCGGCCCCGGGGCGCCGTGGTTCGTCCGGTCGAAGCTGTCCGGCACGCGCCAGCTGTTCGCCGTGGCCTTCAACACCTACCCGCGGCCGATCCCGTGGCCGGTGGAGAACCTGCGGCCGGCGCGCGACACGTGCGAGCAGTGCCACTGGCCGGAGAAGTTCACCGGCGACATCGTGAAGCAGGTCCCGCAGTACGGCGACGACGAGGCCAACACGCCGTCGATCACGACGCTCCGCCTGCACATCGGCAGCGGCAACGACGCCACGGGCGCCCAGGGCATCCACTGGCACATGGCGCCGTCCACGCGCGTGACCTACATCACGACCGATCCCCAGCGGCAGAAGATCGTCTTCGTCGAGGTCCAGGACAAGAACGGCGTCCGGAAGTTCCGCATGCCCGGCGTCACCGACGAGGAACTGGCCAAGGGGGAGCGGCGGCTGATGGACTGCATGGACTGCCACAACCGCCCGAGCCACAAGTTCGACCAGACGCCCGAGGCGGCGGTGGACGGCGCGATCCAGCGGGGGCTCATCTCGCAGACGCTGCCGTTCGTCCGGCGCGAGGCGGTCGCGGCGCTGAAGACGGTCTACCCGTCGCAGGCGGCCGCCGCGGTCGGCATCTCGCAGCACCTGACGGGGTTCTTCGCCAAGCAGCTCGGCCCGCAGGCCGAGGCGCGGAAGGGCGACATCGCGCAGGCCATCGCGACGACACAGGCGCTCTACGCGCGCAACGTGTTCCCCGAGATGAAGGTCACCTGGGGCACCTACCCGACCAACATCGGGCACGTGGACTCCTCGGGTTGCTTCAGGTGCCACGACGACACGAAGGTGACGGCCGACGGCCGCGTGATCAAGCAGGATTGCGACCTCTGCCACGCGATCGAGTAGCGGGCCGCCCGGGCACGTCCGCCAACGAGGCCGCGGCCGCCGCCGCGGCCTCGTTCGTGTACGGGCCCGCGCGGCGTTCGAGCCCGCCGCCGGCCGCGTGCCCCGCCGGGCCGTCGTCGCCGGCTGCCTCGGCCGGCCCATGGGCCGGCCGGCCAGGCCGTACCGTCCGTCCGGGGCGGAACGGCGCTATTATTAAAGTGTACTGGAGCGGTTTGGTTTGCGCGGGCGTTCGGTACGCGTTGTGATCGTGACCAATCTGTCGGGTGTTCATTCCTGCGGGAGGTCATATGAGGGCAACGTCATCGCTCGTGGCCGGCCTCTTCCTGGCGGTCGTCCTGGGGTGCTCGTCGGTCACGCCGGTCGCCATTCGAGCCGGTGACATCTGCGAACAGTGCCGGCGGGCGATCGCCGACACGAAGATCGCGTCGGAAATCGCGCCGCCGGCCGGCCGCCTGGCCCTGAAGTTCGATCGGGTCACCTGCATGGCGCGCTACCTGGCCCAGCACGCCGAGACGCCCGGTGCGGTTCTCGTGACGGACTACACGACCGGCCGGCTGATCCAGGCGCGCTCGGCGGTGTTCGTGAAGGGCGAGATCGATCCGAACACGAAGGCCCGCGACTACTTTGCCTTCGGCGACGTGAAGGAGGCGGTCGCCTTCAACCAGAAGAGCGGCGGCGGCGGCGTCGTCGTCGACTGGCCCGCCATCCGGAGCCAGGTCGCCGCGGCTGCCGACTGACGGGGTGGCCTGCCGGGGCGGGGCCCACCACAGCAGGGCGTGAGACAACATCGGGCGGTCGGGGGGGCGTGGGCCCCGGCGATGCCCGAAAGGGGAGGTGTGCGTCGATGACGGGTCCGATGGCGGTGCCGCCGCTGCGTTTGATGTTCTGGGAGACGACCAAGGCCTGCAACCTGCGGTGCCGGCACTGCCGCGCGGTTCCCGAGGCCGAGCGTTCCCGGGTCGAGTTGACGACCGAGGAGTCGTTCGGACTGATCGATCAGATCGCCGAGGTCGCCAAGCCGGTGCTGATCCTGTCGGGCGGCGAGCCGCTCTACCGGCAGGACATTTTCGATATCGGGGCCTACGGGCACGGCAAGGGCTTTCGGATGGCGCTCGCGACCAATGGGACGATGATCGACCGCCCCGTCGCGGAGCGGATCCGATCGACCGGGTTTTCGCGCGTGGCCATCAGTTTGGACGGGGCGGTCGCCGCCACGCACGACGCCTTCCGCGGCATCCAGGGCTCGCATGCCAAGGCGATCGACGGCCTGCGCTACCTGCGCGAAGCCGGCGTGTCCACGCAGATCAACTCGACCATCGCCAGGCACAACGTGTCGGAACTGCCGGCGATGCTCGACCTGGCGCTCTCGCTGGGCGCCGACGCCCTCCATCTCTTCATGCTCGTGCCCGTCGGCTGCGGCGTGAGCATCGCCGACCGCGAGATGCTGCCCGCCGACGAGTACGAGCGGGTGCTGCACTGGTTCTACGACCAGTCGAAGACGGTCACGATCGACCTGAAGGCGACGTGCGCGCCGCACTACTTCCGGGTGCGCGCGCAGCGGATCGTCGAGGAGCGCAAGCACGGCGACCGGAGCACGCCGTTTGTCGCGCTCGGCACGCAGATGCATGCGGCGCCGGATCCAGCCGGCGGACGGCCGCTCTCGGCCATGACGCGAGGATGCCTGGCCGGGACCGCGGTGTGCTTCGTGTCGAACGCCGGCGACATCTACCCGTGCGGCTACCTGCCGGTGAGCGCCGGGAACGTCCGGCAGCAGCGGTTCGGCGACATCTGGGCCGGGTCGAGCGTGTTCCAGCAGCTGCGGGACCCGTCCGCGCTCGGCGGGAAGTGCGGGGTCTGCAAGTACGAGGGGATCTGCGGCGGCTGCCGCGCGAGGGCGTTCTCCGACAACGGGGACTACCTGGCCGAGGAGCCGTTCTGCACCTACGAGCCGCTGCTCGACAACGCGGCGGCGTTCACGGCCACGGAACCGTAGCGGACGGCGGATCACGGTCGAAGGACGGGCACCTGGTCAGCTGGCCGCGACACGCCTGCGCCGCCGTGGGCTGCCCTGCAGCCCGTCCACCATCCGTGATCCGCTGCCGGCGGCACCCTGTCCCGTCCTTCGTCCGCGACCCGCTGCAGGCTGACCGCTAATTCCCGTCCCCTGTCTTCGTCGCTGTCTTCTTGCGTCGATCCTCGACGCTGCAGGGCTGGCTCATTCAAGTGGACACGCCCATCCGCGGCAGCAGCCACGACTGCAGCAGGATCCACACGAACAGGAACAGCAGCGGCCACACGTAGTCCATCAGGCCCCCGCTTCGAGCGAGCCGAGCACACGTCTCAGCTTGGCGTCCACCTGCTGGCCGAGGGGCGCCAGCGCGGGGTTGGCCACCCGGCCCATCGTGACGAGCGGCGCCACCGACGCCACCACGCTCCGGCCCGGCCCGGCCTCGTACACGACCAGGTTGCAGGGCAGCAGCAGGCCGATCTCCAGCTCGGCGCCGAGGGCCTCGTGGGCGAGCGGCGGGTTGCAGGCGCCGAGGATCACGTACTTCCTGAAGTCCTTGTCGAGCTTCTGCTTCATGGTCTGCTTGACGTCGATCGTCGTCAGCACCCCGAATCCCTCGGCCTTGAGGGCGGCCGTCGTCCGTTCGACGGCCTCCTCGAACGCGAGGGGCAGTTCGACCCTGATGCCGTAATTGGTGTCCTGCATGCGGCTACCTCCAGACGAGCGTAACAGATGTGGCCCGGTCGGCGTCAACTGCGGACGCCGGTCGCCTTGAGAATCGAGATGAGCGGGCACCAGTTGGTGAAGGACGACTGCAGCAGGTTCAGGCCCACGAAGAGCGAGAACCAGAAGAAGTACGGGCTCACGTACATTCCGAGCAGCACGCTGGCGACCACGAACACCCCGGCGACCATCCGGACGTAGCGATCGATCGTCATCTCAGCACTCCTTGCCGAACCCTGCGCGGGCACTGGAAGGATTCACGCCCGGCCCGTCCGGCTACACCGCGGGGATGAAGAGCATCGGCAGCGGGCAGCTGCGCAGCCAGTGCTCGGCCGGGTGGGCGTGCATCACGCCGTGGCTCGCCCCGCTCGGCACGACGACGAGCGTCGCCGCGCGGGCGCCGTCGAGGTCCGCCTGGCACGTGGCGGCGCCCTCGCCGACCTCGC
>JAJXZZ010000059.1 GCA_021779795.1 Acidobacteriota bacterium
AAACCCCGCACCATTCTCAAGAAAAACTGGCGCAACTTTCCGTTGTTTCGCTTTTTCTTCCTGCCACTATTACGCCAGCCGAGCCTTGGCGCGCCGTGACAGGTCGCGCTTATTCCTTATTCCGCATCAAGTTATGGCATTCCCAGCGGGCGCCTCCCGCAGACGCGAGAACTTGTGTCGCACCGACGCCATGGCCCAATCTATTGTGGCCAGGGCCCGCGCCGACCTCACTGGCCCGGCGCGGTCATCCCTTTCGCGCCGGACGCGGCGCCGCCAGGCCCCCCGGGTTCCGGCCGACGCTGCGGCCGAGGTATACTGAGTCTCCCCTCCGTGCCGGAGTGGCGAAACTGGCAGACGCGCGGGACTCAAAATCCCGTTCTCCGCAAGGGGAGTGAGGGTTCAATTCCCTCCTCCGGCACCAAATCACTAATTATTTCAACGCTTTTTTGATTTCGCCTGTGCCCGCCCCTTCGATGCGCTAACCGTGCCGCTAACCATCGAAGTCGCCAACCGCTCCACCGCCGCCCGTAGGTCGGTCCCGTCGAGGATGTGGTAGCGGTCGAACACGGACCGGGTTTTGTGCCCCGTCAAGAGCATGGCCGTTTTCTCGGGCACCCCAGCATTGACCAGATTTCGGACGGCCGTCCTCCGAAAGTCGTGAGGGATGCGGCCCGGACAGCCCGCCGCAACACAGGCCGCGTGCCAGGCGACGTCATACCGCCGGATCGGCTTCCCTGCCCGGTGGAACACCCACGGGCAGGCCGCTCCCTGCTTCTCTATCTGCTCCAATACGGCGAACTGCGCCTCGATGGTGTCCTTCAACGCGGGAATCGCCGTGTAGGGGAACTCTCGCGCCTCAGCGTTCTTCGTGGTGCCCGGTTCGAGTCGAACGATGCCCCTAGCCCGGTCGACCTGGTGCCATCGCAGCGAGAGTACTTCGGACGGCACCCGCCAGCCCGTGTAGTAGGCAAACGTCGCCACGGGCCGCAGCTCCTCCGGCAAGGCCTGTCTCACCGCCTCGAACTGTTCCGGGGAGAAGAACCCCGCTCTGACGTTGTGTTCTTCCAGCATCGGAATGTGCGGCTTCACGTAGACGCGCCCCGACTGCATGGCCAGGGCAAACGCCCGCTTGATGATCGCCAGTTCCCGGTTGATGCTGGCGGGTTTTGCGCCCTGGCCTTGCCGCTCCACCACGTATTCACGAATGGACACGGCATCGATGGCGGCCAGGCGCCGACGGCCGAAGAACGGCATCAGGTGAAGCGCGATTCGCCGCTTGAGGTGCCCGAGCGACTTTCGGCCGTTCACCCGGTAGTCGTTCTCCACGTCGCCGACGGCATCCCTAAAACGCAGCTGTCGACCGCTGACGGGTGCGCCCTTAGCGATGTCCCCTTCACGGATCTTCAACGTGGCTTCGGCCTTGTCGTGATCGTCCGTCTTGCTGCTCTCATAGATGGCCCGGCCGCCGCGGTAGTATTTCAGCATCCACACCGAGCGGCCAGGCTGCCGGTAGATCGTGCCCATGAGGTGAAGGCTACCACGCCGTTTCTGTCTACGGGGCTGCGAAAAAAGCGAACATAGCGAACGAAGGCCGTCACGCGGAAGGGCAGCTACAAGTGGTTGTAGCCTGAGCCCCGATGCCGTCCTCGCCGCCGACGACGCGCGGCCGCGCCGAGCTTGTGCCGCCCCAGGGCTCGCGTGAGGAAGGTCTGACGCTGTGGTCGCCGCGTCACGGGCGAGGATGCGGCCCGCGCCGGCGCCGGTAGTCGAGGCACTTCGGACATCGCTTCGGCGGGTCGAAGTCGTGCGCCGCATAGAAGTCGGCTTCGCCGGGTCGCAAGGTGAACGGCGTCCCGCAGTCCTTACAGAGCCGCGCGTCGTCAGGCCGCAGGATCTTCTGTTCGTGGTGGTTGGATAGCATGGTCAGGTTCTCCGAGCCGGCGGCCGAGGCGCCGGATCGCATCGGGCTCGATACCCGCAACCCCGCACCACGCGCGGGAGGGCCCGCTCCGCCCGTCGAGCACGCCGCGCGCTGAGTGGAGTTCGTGACGGCTGAGGCCAGCGGGATGGGCGAGGTCGAGCACGGCCCGTCGGAGTACGCCGATCGCCAGGCGTCGATACGCGGTCCCGTCGATGAGGTCGGGCATGGTGCCCTCGAAGGAAAATCACCGCCGGCCGAGTTCGCCTCTCGCGTCGTCGGCCGGCTGGGTGAGCGGCGATGTCGTCCGCCGCGATACGCGAGGCCGGTGCTCGGGCCGCGCGACTCACAACGCGCGGGGCCAGCCGGAACCCTCGGGGGCCGCGGCCGACCGGCGTTGCCGGCCAGCCGCCCCAACTCACGTCTACGCGAGCTTGATCCCGGACACGCGCACGACCGAATCAGGGTTCAGCACGCCGACCCCGATCCGCGCCCGGACGTGCAGGATCTCCTGAAGGCTCGACGCCGAGCTGTACGGATCGCGCAGGAACACCGGCGAGTTCTTGTGCTGCGCGAACAACAGCTGCTGCGGATCGTAGACGTAGCACGACTGGCACACCGCGCCGGAACTGCCGCTGATCTCGGTTGCACTCAGCGAGTTCGAGATCAGCACGCGCACGCCGTAGATGCGCCGCTCAATCGCCTGCGACACGCTGCCGGCCGACTGCATCAGCAACGGCATGTTGGAGCCGGTCGTCAACTGCTTGATCTTGCTGAGCACCTGCCACAATCCGGCCGACATGACGACCGTCGGCGCGGCGCCGACGTTCTTCGCCAACAGCATCCCGATCGCGTCGGCGATGAAATCGACCGAGGTCGGGACCGCGCCGTCCGCGCCAAGCGCGAACGTCTGGATGCCGGTCCAGTTCTTCAGCCCGAGCGGCTGCGCGCCGCTCGACGTCGCGCCCTCGAAGGCCACCTGGTCGATCGCCGCGCCGAGCGCCGTGCTCACCTGCCGCTGGAGGATCTGGCCGAGTTCGGGCACGTCGTCGAGCAGGGCCGCGGAGAACGGGACCTGGGCCGTCGCCGTCGCCAAGCTCACGCGCACGCGCCCGAAGGTCGGTGCCCCCGCCACCTCGGGGCCGGCTTCGCCCACCCAGGTGATCGCCGGTCGGGTGGCTTCGACCGGGACCTCGATCGCGTCCGCGCCGATCCGAATCGACGGCACGCCCGATTCGAGGAAGGCCGTCATCGGCTCGACCAGCCGCCAGAGCTGCCCCGATTCTGCGCTGTCCAAATAACCGCCGCCGGGGTTCGACGAAATCGCGAGCGCCTTGCGCGCCCACGTCGCCGCGCCCTTGGCGTCAACCGCCCGCTCGCTCGCCACGCCGCCGCCCACGCGCGCCCGGTTGGCTGACGCCTGGAGCTGCGCGTCGTACTCGCGCTTTTCGAGCGAGCCGGCCAGCTCCACCAGCTCGTGCCGGTCGGCCAGCCCCTCGACCACCGCCCTGGTCTCCGCGGCGGTCGGAGTCGCGCCGAGGCTCGGCACGGCGAACTGGCGGAGGCCGGCGCGGATCTCCGCGGCGACTCGGCCAGGCGCGTTCTCGGGATCGTCGGCCAGGTCGTGCATGCGCCGGGCGAAGTCAGACAGAGTTTCGTTCTTCATGATGCGTTCTCCTGAATGGCCGGTTGGCACCGGCCGGAAGCCGCTTCGAGTGATCGGTCGAAGTGGGGTGCTTCCGTGGCGGAGAATCGCGTCCCGCGGTCCGCGTCGGAGGGAGCCTGCATCCCGCAGGCTGAACCACCCGTCAGCCGCGCCTCACGCCTCCCGCGTTCAGCGCCACCGACGGTGGTGATCACACCCAATGTTGCCACACGTACATCAATTCGTCAATCTGCGAATCGTCAATGCGTCCGTTCCATGCCCGCCGGCAACGGCAGGTTCACGGCGCCGAAGCGGTCCAAGTGCTCGACGTCAGCGTCGATGCGCTCGATCACCATCACCTCGCCGCTCGGCTGGACGAGGCCGAGCACGACCGTTCGCGCCGCGCCGTCGAAGGTCGCCACGAGCGGGCCGCCGACCATCGTCAGTTCCGGTCGCCGCTCACGCGCACGGTTGAAGAGCATCCCCACCACGGCGACGAGTGCGCCGGCCAAGTCCTCGTAGGGGTTCATCGGTCCTCCGTTTCAGTGTTCGTCGTTACGACCGCGCCCGTGGCCGTTCCGGCGCCGTCGGCCTCCGGGATGGGTTCGGCATCCTCCGCGCCCTCGGTCGGGCCGGAAACGGTCGCCTGGAGCGTCTGTTGATCGCCCTCCGCCCCCTCGTCGTCCTCGGGATCGACCGCAATCACTTCCGGCTCGAAGTCCGCGGGTGTCAGCCGTCGCCGCTCCGAGGTCGAGAGCAGGTTGTGCCGGGCGAGGTATGCCGCTTCGCTCTCGAACCGCGGCGGGTCGGCCCGGTCGATCGACTCCCAAAATTCCGGCAGGCCGCGGGCGAACGAGTCCTCGAACGGTTCGCCGGTGCCGCCCAGCCGACGTCGGGGCTCGGGCGCATCGAACATCCACCAGCCAGCCGGCCGCGTGCCGGGATGCGCCTTGACGTGCTCGGCCACGAGGTCGGCGCCCAGTTCGCGCCAATCCGCCGCAATCTCCGCCTCGGAGGTCACAAATTCGTCGAGCCAGTCGTCGTCCACGGGCCAGGCGCCCGTGAGCAGGTAGCGGATGGTCGAGTCGCTGATCCCCTCGTGCCGGCCACGTCCGCGCCGCTGTCTTTTTGTCGCCATGTCAGACCGCCGATCCCGGCCGGCCGGGCCGGTCGCGGAGCGGTTCGATGTCGAGGTGCATCGCCTTGAGCGCCTGCAACATCCCGCTTCGCGCGTCTCGCTCCGCCGCCAGGAGCGGGTGCGGGCGTACTTGGCCGAAACGGTCTCGCTGAGCAGCGCCATCCCGGTTGATCGCCTCCCGGCATGTTTCCAACCGGGAGAGCGCCTGCATCGCTTCGCCGAGCAGGAGGAGCCCCGCTTCGTCGCCGGCCAGGTCGTATTCATCGACCAACTTGGACCACCAGCGCCGCGCCGTGCGCGTGAGGCCGTCCGGAGGTTTGGGAATCGGTGTCGATTTTCTCAAAGGAAAAACTCCATTTCGCGTCTGTTGTCGTGCCCAGCCGGTCTCGGGCCCGTAACTTGGGAAGATGTCGAGGGGGTAGGTGGGGGGGGGCCGCTCCTCCTACCGCCGCGCCTTCGTAAACAACGCCCCGTTTGAAAATCTTTGATTTCCCGTTTCTGTCAGCGCACCATGCCAGCCGGTCACGCCGGGGCTCAGCACGAAGATATCGAGGGGCCAGGGGGGCTATCCCCGTCGCGCCCGCCATACCGCCGCTGTGATACCGATCGCGCCGAGGGCCAGCGCCGCAAGTTCACCTACCACGACCACCGTGCGCCAGAACATCAGGTCACTCACCTCACACCTCCTCATCGCTGCCGAATAGGTCTCTCTCCGGCTTCCCGCCCCGCTCGGCCAACCGCCGGCAGGACGGCCGACAGCACCGTTGCCGCGGTTGGGTTGGCACAAACGGCCGCCCGCAGCCAGAGCAGGTCGGTCGGACGTTGGCGCCCTTGTGCGCGTCTTCGAGGTGAAGTGCCGGGGCTGGCATCTTGGGTCTTCCCCTCAGCGGTTCCCGTGGTTCCCGTGGTTCCCGGAACTACAGCCCGAGCGCCTCCAGTCGTGAGGTCGCGCGGGGGGACTCCTCACAACCGCACAACCGCACGACTGGGACAGCCGGAGTCGATTCCTTAGGGTTTCCTCACGACTGTAGACCGCCCTTTTCCTTAGTGTTTCCACAGTCGTGTGCAGTGGTGTGTGTGTGTGGTGTGTCTCCCCAGGGAACCTCACGACTGCACGGACCCTCTCTGACCTCACGACTGCACGGACCTTTCCTCACGACTGGCGGGAAGGCTCCACCACGTCTCCCGTGGGAAGCCACGACCCTCACAGACGAGCCGGAGCGCCCGCCGCGCTTCGCGGAGCGGCCACGCCTGGTGGCCGGCCTTGAGTGCCTCTCGCTTGACCTTGGCCGAGTCGGCCGAGCCGCCCTGACTTGTGAGGTAGTCGGACAGCCAATCCCTCGCTTCGGCCTTGGCTGAACGGTCGCCCGTAGAGGCCGCCGCGGCCTCAGCCGCCGACTGGATGCTGCACTCGGATTCGCCGGTCCATTGCAGCCGCGCCGTCCACACCTCGCCCTCGTCAGTCGTGGCCGCCAGGTAGTTTCCGATCGTGAACGTGAGCGTCGGCAGGTCCGCCCGGCCCAGGTTGTTCTTGGCTTGGCCCAACAGTCGCGTTGTCTCGTTCTCGGGGTCCTTCATGACGATCAACACGGACCGGGCCACGGCCGCAAAAGCCCGCGAGGCCATGAGGGTTGTCAGCAGGTCGGTTGAGACGGACTTGTTGACGTGAATCAGGCCGAGCACCGTACTGTCGGTGGCCGAGGCGTAGGCCACGAGGGGTTCGAGTGCTTGGCGCACCTCGGCGTCTTTGTGAGTATCAAGACTCGCGTCGAGCCGAGACAGCAGCGGGTCGAGCAGGGTCAGCACCGCGCCGCTCTCTCGGGTCACGCGCTCCAGTTCGGCCAAGTCTTTTGGCAACGTGAGGGTGGCCTCGGTGCCCTCGCCGGTTGCCACGTCCACGCGGTAGACAAGATCGAGATTCGCTCCGGCCGCCATGAGCCGCGGAACGATGGTGAACTCCCACGCGTCCTCAGTCGCCGCGATGATGACGGCCCGTGGCGTGCCGTAGTAGACGCCTTCGAGCGTGCCGCGCGTGACCTCGGCCGCGAGCGAGTAGGCCACGAGGCTTTTCCCGATGCCTTCACGGCCGCCGAGTAGGGCGAGCGTCCCGAGCGCCACGCGGTCCTGCCAACACCAGCGCACGGGCCGCACCTTGATCTGACTCGCCGGGGTCAGGTGCAGGGTTCGCCCGCCGAGCACCGTCTGTTCCGTCGCCTCGCCGGGCGTCCAGACAGGCGCCTGCGCCACAAGCGCGAGCAGTTCGTCCTTCGTGTGGCCGGCGTCCAGCCAATCGCTGATGTCGCCCTTCACCGGCAGGCCGGGCAGTTCCACCACCCGGACGATGATGCCCGCGGCCGTGCAGCTCCGCGCGACGGCCTGCATATGCGCCCGGCCCGGCGGATCGTTGTCAGGCAGGCACACCACGTCCGTCACGCCGATGGCTTTCAACTGCGCCGTCAGCGCCGCGGTCCACTTCCCGGCGCCGCCGTCGTTCGTCGTGGCTGGAAGGTCCAGCGGCCACAGGTTGTCGGCGTCCTTTTCCCCCTCGGGGATGTAGACGCGAAACGTCTCCGTCGAGGCGTTCTCGGACCGCTCGCGCAGTTCGTTGTAGCGATAGAGCAGCCGTTCGACGCCAGCCATCACCGGCTTGTCGCCGTTCTGCTTCCGGCTCGTGATCCATCCGCCGTGACCGTCAGGCTTGGCGAAGAAGAATTGCTTGTCGGCCGTGCGCGTCTTCCGATAGCGCACCACCCCCTCAGCCTCCCGGTAGACATACTCGGCGATCACGGGAGGCCGGCCGCTGCTGTGCCCGTTGCCATCGCTCGGCACGAACAGGGCGGCGCGCGTGAGGTCGGCCGCGCCGAGGATCGCGTCGAGGTCGCAGCCGCGGTGACAGTGCAGTAGCACGCGGCCGTCGTCGCCGCGGCCGATCGACAGACTCGCTTTGCGGTCGTCGTGCGCCGGGCACTTGGCCGTCCAGCCGCCGCCGGTCGGCTTGACGCCGTGGAGTCGGTCGAGCACCACCTGGACCGGATCGGCGCCGCTCATCGGATGCCCTCGTACGCGCGGATCGCCGTGATCAGTTCGCGCCCGGCGTCGTCGCGTCGGACCACCGCCGCCTCGTACTCATCGACCGCGGCCGAGAGTCGGCACCGCGCGTCGTCCACGAGCACGTCGAAGTCGAGCAGGCTGTCGCGCAGAACCCGCACACGGCCCAGGGCGTCGGCGCGTGGTAAACTGTGAGTGTCGGTCACAAGATTCCCCCTTGTGGCTGCGCCGCCCGCGCCCGAGTGACTGCTCGAGCCGGGCGTTTCGCTGTACGCCTACGCCGCGTCGCGCGAGCGGACCATGCGCGCGTCCAACCATGATTCGAGGTCGCCAATCCGGTAGCGCACGCTGCGGCCGAGCCGCGCGTACGCCGGGCCGCGGCCGTGCATCCGCTGATGCCTCAGGAAGTCGCGCGACATCCCGATGTAGCGGGCCGCATCGCGCTCGGGCAGGAGTTGAGTGGGCGGGAGAGTCATGGTCGCTTCCTCCATGTGTTCGTTCAGCATGGTCGAAGCGTACTAGGGCGGGTCGTGCTCGATAAGTGACCGAAACCGGAGAATCTGCGGGGTAATTACGTCACCGCTGCCGCGGGATGCGCCGGAGCCGCGAGCGTAGCAGATCGTCGCCGGCCGGGACCCTCGCCGCGGCGAAGACAACTTTCAGCGTCTCGGCGAATTGACCGTCTCGGTTTCGGGCCGGTCGTCGGCGATGCGCGCGGAAGCAGTCGGCCACGCGGTCGGTCAGCCAGCACGCCACGTCATCGACGGGGACGCCACGCCGGCCGCCGTAGGCCGTTCGCACGCGCCCGAGGCCGTCGATCACCGCTTGCAGCCGCGCGACACACGCGGTGAGCGTGCCGGGCCCTTGAAAAGTGTCGAGGCTGTCGCGCACCAGCACGTCAAGGCCGTCACCGTCTTGCACGGCGCGCAGGGCCTGGAGGCAGGCCGTCGCGTGCGTCTCCAGTTCGGCGGCCCGGCCGCGGACGGCCTTCTTGACTTCGACCATGCGCGGCGCCGCGCGCCCCGCTCGGCCGCGTCGGACGATCGTGTCGAGGTCGGCGATGAGGGCGTCGGCCCGGTGGCCGAGAATCCGCCCAAGGTCGGCCCGCTGCTCTGGAGTGAACGTCGAACGTGTCATCGCGCGCCCCCGATCTTCGCCACTGCGGCCGCAAGGTTCTCCGGAGCCAAGTGGGCATACCTCAGTGTCAGCGCGAAGTCGGAATGTCCGAGCAGCGCGCGGACGCTGGCGAGATCCACGCCGGCCTGGACGAGTTTCGATGCGAAGTGATGCCGGAGGTCGTGCAGCCGGAACCCGGTGATGCCGGCCTCTTCGAGCAGCGCCGACCACGCCGTCTTCAACGTCGTCATCTTCGCGCCCGTTTCATCGCTCGGGAACACGCGGTCGGCAACCGCGCCGGTCTGCCATGCCTTCAGGGCGTCGTGCGCCTCGGTGTTCAGCGGGATATGCCGGGTCCGTCCGCTCTTGGCGCTGTCGCCGCGCACCGTCAGCATGCGGGTCGTGAGGTCAACGTCCTGCCAGGTCAGATTGAACAGTTCCCCGCGCCGGCAGCCGGTGTTCATCGCCAGTAGGACGAACGGGGTCAAGTGGTCGGTGTAAGTGCCGAAGTCGGGGAGCAGGGGATAGCCGCGGTGACGTCGCCAGTCATTCGCGCTCGTCCGCGCCGCACGCCGGCCGTTGTCGCGCGCCACCAGGGCAAGGCGAAGCCGAATCTCTTCCTCGACGCTCAGGAACCGCACCGTCGCCGCGCGGTCTTCCTTCGCCAGCTTCACGCGCCGCAGGGGATGGTCGGGCAGCAGGTTCCAGGCCACCGCCTTGGAGAGCGCCGCCTTCAGCGCGGCCAAGTCGCGATTCACCGTCGCCTTCGTCAAGCCGGCCTTCAGTCGGGCCGTGCGCCAGCGTTCGACCGAGAACGAGTCGATCGCCGTCAACGGCTTCGCGCCGAAGAGCGGAGTGAATTGGGCCTTCAGGCGGGGGAGCAGGGTTTCGACGCTCTTGAGGTGCGCCCGCGCCCAGGGCTCATAGTGGGTGTCGAGAAACTCGGTGAAGGTTGCGGCGCGCTTCTTCCGCTTCTCCTCGCGCAGGTCCTCGCCCTTGCCGTCGCGGATGAGGGCGTCCCGTGCCAGGTCACGAGCCTCGGCCGGTTTGAAGTGCTCGACCGAGCCCAGCGTGTACCAGTACCGCCGCCGACGCCCCTTCCCCAACCGGACGCACCATGAATGTTGTCCGGTCGCGCGGACGCGGATGATGAATCGCGGTTCCTTGGTGTCGTGAATGTCGAGGTTCTGGCCGACGGGGAGGTCCTTCAGCAGCTCCTGCGTGAGGTGTGCAACCATGCTGCCCTCGTTTCTGGTGGTCCACCTGGTGGTCCACTTCGCGAACACGGTGGACCACCATGAGGCCGCGCCGTCATTGGCTGTATCATGGTAACAGCTTGACAATAAAGACGCAAGCGCCTGATGGCCCGTGAGCGTCCGTGCCTATTGTGTCGCGAAAAAACGCGTTCCTAAACCGGGGGTCGCGTGTTCGAGTCACGCCGGGCGCACCAGCCTTCGCTCGCCTGCGGGAGCTATCGCTGCGCCTCGGCGAGCTGCGGCTGGCAAGCCGCCAGCAGTGACCTCCACCGCTGCCTCCGCTGATCCTCCAGTGAAGCTGCCCTCCGTCGTGACATCTCTGCGATACTTGAAGCGGGGTGTCGAGCCATGACAAAGAGACGCAGGTTGGGGAAGTCCGGGCTGGAGGTGTCGGCGCTGGGACTCGGCTGCATGGGCATGTCCGAATTCTATGGGGCCGCCGACGAGCAGGAGTCGATCGCCACCATCCACCGCGCGCTGGCGCTGGGCGTCACGTTCCTGGACACCGCCGACATGTACGGCGTCGGCCGGAACGAGGAACTGGTCGGGCGCGCCATCCGCGGCCGGCGCGGCCAGGTGATCCTGGCCACCAAGTTCGGAAACGTCCGCGGGCCCAACGGCGAGTTCGAGGGGATCAACGGCCGGCCCGACTACGTGAAGCGGGCGTGCGAGGCAAGCCTGAAACGCCTCGGCGTGTCGCATATCGACCTCTACTACCAGCATCGCGTCGATCCCAGGACGCCGATCGAGGACACGGTCGGCGCCATGGCCGACCTCGTGCGCGAGGGCAAGGTGAGGTTCCTGGGACTGTCGGAAGCCGCGCCCGCCACGATTCGCCGCGCGGCCGGGGTGCATCCGATCGCCGCGCTCCAGACCGAGTATTCGCTCTGGTCGCGCGACCCGGAAGGCGAGATCCTCGAGACGTGCCGCCAGCTCGGGATCGGCTTCGTGGCCTACAGCCCGCTGGGCCGGGGGTTCCTCACCGGGCGCTTCAAGGCCCCCGACGACATTCCGCAGGACGACTGGCGCCGCCGCCACCCGAGGTTCGAGGGGGAGAACTTCGAACGCAACCTGCACCTGGCAGACACGGTCAGGCAGGTGGCCGCCGAGGCCGGCTGCACGCCGGCGCAGGCCGCCCTGGCCTGGGTGCTCGCGCAGGGCGAGGACATCGTCCCCATCCCGGGAACCAAGCACGCGCGCTACCTCGAGGAGAATGTCGGGGCCCTGGACGCCTCGCTCACGACCGCGCAACTCGCCCGGCTGAACGCGGCGTTCCCGC
>JAJXZZ010000457.1 GCA_021779795.1 Acidobacteriota bacterium
GCGCACTCGCCAAGCCGCGGCCCGAGCACCGGGTGCGCCAGGTAGGCCCTGGCCTCGTCGAGCGACGCGATCGCGTAGCGCCGGCTCATCGCGCTCGACCCAAGGCCGTCGAACTGGGGGAAGACGAACCACATCCAGTGGCCGCGCTTGCGCCCCTGGCGGAGTTCGCGGATGGCGGCCGCGTAAGTCCCTTCCTGCGCCTCGACGAAACGGGAGAGGCTGAACTCGTCGGCCATTCGCGGATCCTCTGACCCTGCGCGGCGCCCGGCCGCGGCTTCTTATCTTGCGCGGCGCCCGGCCGCGCCCCCCGCCGGCGCGCGCGCGGCCATCGTCGGCTTCCGCCACTCCCGCCCGTCCCGCCCAAGCAGGTCGTCGGCCTCGTGAGGGCCCCAGGTGTGCGCCGGGTAGTCGAACAGCAGCGCCGACGGGTCGCCGGCCACCACCTCGAGCACCGGCGAGACGACCGCCCAGCCGGTCTCCACCATGTCCGCGCGGTGGAAGAGCGTCTGGTCGCCGACCATGCAGTCGTAGAGCAGCGTCTCGTACCCGGTGCTGGGCGTGGCCGCGAAGTAGTCGGCGTAGTTGAAGTCCATGTTGACCGTGCCGAGCCGGACGTGCGGGCCGGGCACCTTGGCCTCGAACTGCAGCGCGATCCCCTCCTGGGGCTGGATGCGGATCACCAGCAGGTTCGGCGCGAGGCACTCCACCGGCGTGTCGCGGAACAGCCGCAGCGGCGCGCTCCTGAACTGCACGGCGATCTCCGTCACGCGCGTCGGCAGGCGCTTGCCGGTGCGGAGGTAGAAGGGCACGCCCGCCCAGCGCCAGTTCTCGACCAGCAGCTTCATGGCCGCGTAGGTCTCGGTCGCGGACGCCGGCGCGACGCTCGGCTCGTCGCGGTAGCCGGAGACCTGTCGCCCGTCGGCCCCCCCCGCCGTGTACTGCCCGCGCACCACCGCCATCCTCACCTCGTCGGGCGCGCACAGGTGAATCGCCTGCAGCACCTTGACGCGCTCGTCGCGGACGGCGTCGGCGCTGAACGAGGTGGGCGGCTCCATGGCCGTGAGCGCGAGGAGCTGGAACATGTGGTTCTGCACCATGTCGCGCAGCGCGCCGGCGCGGTCGTAGTAGCCGCCGCGGTTCTCGACGCCCACCGTCTCGGCCACCGTGATCTGCACGTGATCGACGTAGCGGCGGTTCCAGATCGGCTCGAAGATGCCGTTGCCGAACCGGAACGCCATCAGGTTCTGGACCGTCTCCTTCCCGAGGTAGTGGTCGATGCGGTAGATCTGCGGCTCGGCCAGGTCGGCCCGCAGCAGGCGGTTCAGCGCCCGCGCCGACTCGAGGTCGCGGCCGAACGGCTTCTCGAGGACCACCCGCCGCCAGGCGGCGGGCGGCGTCTCGACGAGCAGGCCGGCCGCGCCCAGGCCGGCGACGATGCCGGCCATGGCGTCGGGGGGCGTGGCGAGGTAGTAGAGGCGCCCGCGCGCGATGCCGCCGACCTCGTCGAGCCGGCGGCCGAGCGACGCGTAGCTTCCCGCGTCGGCCAGCGTCTCGTTCGCGTAGAAAGTTCGGGCTTCGAGCCAGGCCCACAGGTCGGGACCAACCGGCTCGGGGGCGAACTCGGCCAGGTCCTGGCGCACCTTCTTCCGGTACGCCTCGTCGGTCATCGGCTTGCGGCCGACGCCGACCACCCGGAAGGCGTCCGGCAGCGTCCCGCGGGCGGCGAGGTTGGCGATGGCCGGCAGCAGCTTGCGCTTGGCCAGGTCGCCGGTGGCGCCGAAGATGACCACCGCGCAGGGGTCGGCCGGGCGCACGTCGGTTGGGGCGACCGCCGGCGCGCACTGCTCGGCCGGGCGCGTCGCGGCATCGGGCTGCGAATCTGCGGGCATGCGCGTCCCTCCCAGGTGTAGGCGGCTCCGCGCCTTCGATCCTTCAGGGCACAGAGAGGATCTTACGCCCTCCGTCCCCAGCCAGCCACCGGTTCACGGCCGCCCTGGTGGCCGCCGACACCCTCCGGTTGCAGACGCCCTTCAGTTCGCTCACCTTCCACCGCGATCCATCCGGCACCAGGCTCAGCGTCGCGCGTTCGGGCGCGGTGACCCTGTAGAGGGCGACTTCACCCCGCCTGGCCAGCCGCTCGTACGACGCGACGCAGTTGTGCTGCTCCCGTCCCTCGGCCACCAGGTCGAGCGCGGTCCGAAGCGGCACGATCGTGTCGGTGCCTTCGACCGGCGGCGCCGGAAAGGGGAGGGTGCCCCACCGCTTGTGAGCGCTCAGTTCCTCGGCGATCTGTTCGTGCAGCCGGCGGGCGGCGGCGAGGCCGTCGAAGACCGGGGGCGGGACGCGAGGCCGGAGCAGTCGCCAGCCCCGGACCGTGTCGGCGATCGCGCTTCCGGCTTGCGCGTGCGGATCGTCGTGGCGCGGTTCGGACAGGCGCGTCAGCAGCCGCGGCGTCACCAGCAGGCCGGCGCCGCCGACGGCCGCCAGCACGTTGGCATTGAGCTTGGGGAGGTGCGACAGCCGGACCACCAGCTCGGGCTCGGCCCGCAGCCCGTCGCGGAAGGCGCGCAGCCGAGGGACGGTCATCGCCGGCCACGCTACCTTGCGGAGCAAGCGCACGACCGGTTCGACGGCCGGAAAGCCCAGCTTGCCGGCCAGGTCCGTTTGAGGGAGGTAGGGGCGCAGGGCCCACG
>JAJXZZ010000458.1 GCA_021779795.1 Acidobacteriota bacterium
ACGCCTCTATCCTTGTCGGCCATGGCGCATCTCCCCGACCCAGCCGGCGATCCCGGCCGCGAACACCGCGAGACCGACCGCCGAGACGACCCAGGACGTCTCCACGCCGAACGCCAGCAGGCAGGCACCGAGCGCCGCCACGGCCGGAACCGGCGTGGGCCTCGGCAGCCTCGCCGGCAGCGGCTCGTGCCAGCCGGGGTGCAGGTCCGGTGAGCCTCCCGATGTCATGCGCGCGCCTCCTCCCCCGCGCCGGCCCCGGGGCCGGCGTCCTCGTCCGGCTCCCGGTACCAGCGCACGAACACGACCATGATCGCGACGAGGAACACCAGGCTCCCAATCGCCCACATGAACACGCCGCCCAGCTGCTGATCGGCCACCGGGTCCAGCCCCCACGTCTGCCGGATGAGCGTCAGCGCGCCGAGCGTGTCCTCGGGGTGCAGGTAGCCGGCGTAGAAGGGGGTCTCGGACAGCGTGAACACGATGCCCAGCACGCTGTTGACCACGGCGGCGAGCACCAGGTAGGCGACGGCGATCAGCGGGTTCATCGCCTTCCGGCCGGTGGCCGCGAGCGCGGGCCAGAAGAAGATGGTCCCGGTCACCAGGAACGTGAGGTGCTCGAACGTGTGGACGGCCTCGCTCCGCAGCGTCTCGTCGTACAGCGCCGGCAGGTGCCAGACCCACAGCGTGCCCACGCCCAGGAACCAGGCCACCGCCGGCGCGCCGAGCACGCGCTCGATCGCCGCCGCGGGCCGCCAGGCCAGCACCCTCGCCGCGAGCGCGGCCGGGAAGCCGAGCACGAACAGCATCGGCGCCACCAGGTCGATCAGGATGTGCTGCAGCATGTGCGCGCTGAAGAGGTACTCGTCCCCCAGCTCGTCGAGCGGCGACACCAGCGCGAACAGCATCACCCCCACGCCGGCGCCGAACACCGCCGTCGCGCCGTCGAAGCGGAACCGGACGGCCCAGAGGTACCCGAGCAGCAGCAGCGCGCTCCCGGCCACCACCGTCGGCTCCCAGTTCCACGTCGACGCGAGCAGGCCCCACGTGGTCATGCGAACTTCCAGAGGTAGACGACCGAGAAGACCACCACCCACACGCCGTCCACGAAATGCCAGTACATCGAGGCCGCGTCCACCGCCAGCGGGTCGGGCTCGCCGTCCCGCGCCGAGACGGTGATCCACAGCAGGATCGCCAGCACGATCAGCCCGACCAGCACGTGGAACCCGTGGAACCCGGTCAGGGTGAAGAACGTGGCGCCGAACAGATTGCGGCTGATCGTGACGTGCTCGCGCAGCAGGCCGAGGTACTCCGCGCCCTGCCCCGCCAGGAACACCGCGCCGAGCGCGATCGTGACCGACAGCCAGGCGCCGAAGCGCCGCCGCCGCCCCCGCTTCAGGTTGACGCCGGCCCGCCAGATGGTGAGGCTGCTCGCGAGCAGCGCCGCCGTGAACAGGCTCGATCTCAGCACGTCGAGCGTGCCGGCGGCCGTCGGCCCCTCGCCGCCGCTGGCGTGGAAGAAGGCGTACGCCATCACCAGGAGGAGGAAGAAGATCGACTCGGAGAAGATGAAGAGCACCATGCCCAGCGTCAGGGGCTCACTCATGGCGCGGCCCTCCCGGTTCGGCGTGCTCGAGATCCCACAGCGGGCGCCTCCCCCGCACCGGGGGCACGCGCTCGAAGTTCTCCGGCGGCGGGGGCGACGTCGTGGCCCACTCGAGCGTCCACGCGCCCCACGGATTGTCGCCCGCCACTTTCCCGCGGCGCAGGCTCACCACCACGTTCACGACGAACAGCAGGATCGCGGCGGTCAGCACGAACGCCGACAGCGACGAGAACAGCTGCAGCGTGCCGAGCGGGGGGCGGTCCGGGTAGGTGTACGCCCGCCTGGGCATGCCGAGCACGCCGAGCAGGTGCATCACCAGGAACGTCCCGTTGAAGCCGATGACCATGAGCCAGAAGTGCCACCGGCCGATCGACTCCGACAGCAGGCGCCCGGTCATCTTCGGGAACCAGTAGTAGGCGGCCGCGAACATGGCGAACACGGTGCCGCCGAGCAGCACGTAGTGGATGTGCGCCACGACGAAGTAGCTGTCGGTCAGCTGCCAGTCGATCGGGATGGCCGCGAACGTCACGCCGCTCAGCCCGCCGACGGTGAACTGCAGCAGGAACGCCGTCGCGAACAGCATCGACGTCGTGAACCGGATCGAGCCGCCCCACATCGTGGCGATCCAGTTCCACACCTTGATGCCGGTCGGCACGGCAATCAGCATGCTGCTCGCCGCGAAGACGTAGAGGATGTCGGACCCCAGCCCGGTCGCGAACATGTGGTGCATCCACACGCCCACGCTCAGGAACCCGATGGCCACGGTCGAGGCCGCCATGAACCCGTAGCCGTAGATCGTCTTGCGCGAGAAGACCGGGATCACCTCCGAGATGACGCCGAACGCCGGCAGCGCGAGGATGTAGACCTCCGGGTGGCCGAACAGCCAGAAGTAGTTCTGCCAGAGCAGCGCGGAGCCGCCCTGGGCGGGCGCGAAGAAGTGCGCCCCGAGCTGGCGGTCGATGAGGATCATCGCGAGCGCGGCGTTCAGCGGCGGCATCGCCACGATCACCAGGAAGGCGTTGATCAGCATCATCCAGACGAACAGGGGCACGCGCCGCAGCGTCATCCCCGGGGTCCGCAGGGCCAGGA
>JAJXZZ010000459.1 GCA_021779795.1 Acidobacteriota bacterium
TCAGGCTTCGGGCTACGGGCTTCAGGCTGCAGGCCCCGGGCCGCGTCACGCGAGCCACGCGGCTCGACCGGGTGTGGGTTCAGTGCGACTCGGCCCGAAGCCCGAAGCCCGAGGCCTGAAGCCCCACGATCTCTCCCTTGATCACTTCGTGCGTCGGGAACTCGAACTGCGACGAGGCGACGAAGCTGTAGCGGATGACGGCGCCGCGGTCGATGAGGAACAGCGCCGGCCGCGCGATGTTCCAGGCGTCGAACCCGATCCGCTGCCAGACGCCGTAGGCCTTCAGCGTCTCGCGCGTGTCGTCCACCAGGATGTCGAACGGCAGGCCGGTCTCCTCGACGTACCGCCGCACCTTCTCGGACCGCTGCGCGACGACGGCGGCCACCTGGACGCCCATCGACAGGTACTCGGCCGACCGGTGTGCCAGTTCACCGAACTGGCGTCGGCAGTTCGGTCACCACGTGCCCCGGTGGAAGGCCAGCAGCAGCGCGCCGAGCAGCGTGTAGTCGGCCAGCGTGCGCCGCTCGCCGCGGTGGTTCAGCAGGTCGAACGGCGGGGCGGGGGTGCCGGGCAGCAATGAGGGATCGAGCATATCGTTATAGTGGCTAGTGGCCAGTGGCTAGTGGACTAGCCACCAGCCACTACTGGAACAGGATCACGTCGACCATTTGTCCTTTCTCGACGATGTCCGTCTGCGCCGGGATCTCGATGTAGCCGTCGGCCTGCGACATGCTCGTGATGTCGCCCGACTGCTTGAACGCCGGCATCGCCATCCCGTCCTGGACCCGCACCGTGTAGAACTGGTGCCGGCCGGTCGTCGAGACGATGCGCTGGCCGGCCGGGAGCGTGACGGTCCGGCGCACGGCCTCGGGGAGCCGCGCGATGCGGCGCAGCAGCGGGACGACGAGCATGTAGCTGTTCGACAGGCACGACGTCGGGTAGCCGGGCATGCCGAGCACCGGCGTCCCGTCGATCACGCCGAACAGCGTCGGCTTGCCCGGCTTGACGGCGACGCCGTGGAACAGGATCTCGCCGCGGGCCGCGACGGCGTCGAGCATCAGGTCGCGCTCGCCGACCGAGCTTCCGCCCGAGAAGATCACCAGGTCGGCCCCGCGCACGCCGTCGAGCGCGCGGTTGAGGTCGTCGATCGTGTCGGCCGGCGTCGGCTGGGGAACCGGCACGCCGCCGTGCTCGGCGACGATGGCGCCGAGCGTGAAGCGGTTGATGTCGTAGATGTGCCCGGGGGAGAGCGGCCGGCCGGGCGGGACGATCTCGTTTCCGGTGGAGAGAATGGCCACGCGCGGGCGGGCGAACACGTCCACCGTGTCGAGGCCGAGGGCCGCGACGGCGCCGACGCGGCTCGGCGTCAGCAGGTCGCCCGCGGCGAGCAACGCCTGCCCGGCGCGGATGTCGGCTCCCTGCCGGCCGACGTGCCGCCCGGGGTAGACCGGGCTGAAGACGCGGACCTGGCCGTCCTCGCTCTTCTCGGTGTCCTCCACCATCACGACGGCGTCGGCCCCCTCGGGCATCGGCGCGCCGGTGGCGATCTCGGTGCAGCCGCCCGCGGTCACCGGCCGCGTCGGCACCTGCCCCGTGTAGACCGTTTCCAGCAGGCGCAGCGTCTTCGGGCTGTACTGCCCTGCGCCGAACGTGTCGGCGGCGACGACGGCAAAGCCGTCCATCGCGGCGCGCGAGAACGGGGGGACGTCCTGGCCGGCGACCACCTCGCGCGCGAGCACGCGGCCGCCCGCCTGCTCGAGCCCCACCGTCTCGACGCGCATGATGGGATGGGCCGCGCCGAGGAGGATCGCCCGGGCCTCCTCGAGCGGGATCGTGTCTCGGATGGGGCGCATGGAACGGGTGGACATAGAGAAGATGTAGTGGCTAGTGGCTAGTGATCAGCGGATCACGGTCGGTTTGACGGGCGGCGGAACCGCCGGCAGCGGAACACGGCCTCCAGCCGACCGCCTCCAGCCGCCCTCCGCCCTACCTCGAGGCCTCCCTCACCAGGTGCCCGAGTTCCGGCAGGATCAGCTTCGTCATCGCCAGCCGCACGGCCGCCTCCGACCCGGGCAGCGAGATGACCACCTTCCGCTTCGCCAGTCCGGCGCAGGCGCGGCTCAGCATCGCGGCCGAGCCGATCTCCTCGTAGCTGAGCATGCGGAACAGCTCGCCGAAGCCGTCCAGCCGCTTCTCGAGCAGTGCGTCGATCGCCTCGTAGGTCGTGTCGCGCGAAGTGATGCCCGTGCCGCCGGTCGTGATGATGACCTGGACGTCGGGGTTGGCCAGTTGCTCGCCGATCGAGGCGCGCACCTGGTCGGGCTCGTCGCGCACGATCCGCCGGCCCGTCACCTGGTGGCCGCCGGCCCACAGCAGGTCGAGGATCGCGCGGCCGCTGGTGTCGTCGGCCTCGGTCCTCGTGTCGCTGACCGTCAGGACGTAGCAGTTCGCCACGGCGGGCGACTGGGCCTTGTGCTCGAGGTGTCCCATGGCGGGATCATACCTCACGCAGGTCGGCGGTCGGCGGTCGGCTGGCGGCGACGTCACGCGAGCCAGGCGCGACACGGCCCGCAGCCCGCGGCCGCCAGCCGGTGGCGTTCCCGCCCAATCGGTAATACGATGCTCTCACTTATGAGAATCCGCATCTCCGCCCGGACCGCGCTCTCCTGCCTCGCCCCGCTCGCGCTGGCC
>JAJXZZ010000460.1 GCA_021779795.1 Acidobacteriota bacterium
GAGGCCCATCGCCTCGGTCTTGAGCGCGAGGCCCGGGCCGGAGGTGCCCGTCAGGGCGAGCGAGCCGCCGTAGGCGGCGCCGATCGTGGCGCCCATCGCCGCGATCTCGTCCTCGGCCTGGAAGCTCTTGACGCCGAAACTCTTGAAGGCGGACAGCTGGTGGAGGATGTCCGACGCCGGCGTGATCGGGTACGAGCCGTAGAACAGCGGCCGGCCGGCGGCCTGGGCCGCCGCCAGGAACCCGAGCGCGGTGGCCTCGTTGCCGGTGATGTTCCGGTAGGTGCCGGGCGGCAGCTTCGCCTTCGGGACCCGATAGGTCTCGTGGAACATCTCGGTCGTGTCGCCGAAGGCGTGGCCGGCGCGCAGCGCGCGGCGGTTGGCCTCGGCGATGACCGGGCGGCTGCCGAACTTCTGGTCGATCCACTTGAGCGTGGGCTCCATGGACCGCTCGTACAGCCAGAACATGATGCCCAGCGCGAAGAAGTTCTTCGTCAGGTCGACCTGCTTGCTGGTCATGTCCAGCCCCTCAAGCGCCGCGGCGTTGAGGGTGCTGATCGGCACCTGGAAGACCTTGTACTGCTTGAGCGACCCGTCGGTGAGCGGATTCGACGCGTAGGCCGCCTTGGACAGGTTGCCGGCCGTGAACGCGTCGCTGTTGACGATGACGGCGCCGCCGGGCGGGACGTCCGGGACGTTGGTCTTGAGCGCTGCCGGGTTCATGGCGACCAGCACGTCCGGCGCGTCACCCGGGGTGTGGATGTCCGACGCCGAGAAGCTGAGCTGGAAGCCCGATACGCCAGGCAGCGAGCCCGCGGGGGCGCGGATCTCGGCCGGGTAGTCCGGGAAGGTGGAGATGTCGTTGCCGAAGACGGCCGCCGTCCGGGTGAACTGCGTCCCGGTCAGCTGCATGCCGTCGCCGCTGTCGCCGGCAAACCGGATCGTGACCCGATCGAGCTCCCGAACGTCGTGCTCGGGGCCCTGTGCTGTGCTAGTCATCCGCCTTCGGCCTGCTCCATTCGCTGATGCGGTCTGGGGGGAAGGTTCAGCAGCTCCTCGGGGAACTCCTCTGCCAGGAACTTGAGGAGGTCCACCTGGCGCACCACGCCCACCAGCTTGAGGTCGTCGTCGACGACCGGGACGTTGCGATAGCGGCTCGACTGCATCAGCGCGAGCGCGTCGCGCACGGTCTGAGAGAGCCGCAGGGTGTGCGGGTCGGTGGTCATGTAGCCCTCGACGGGTGCGTCGAGGTCCACCCCGGACGCCACGTCCGGGCCGACCAGGCGACCGAAGATGTCGCGCTCCGTGAGCACGCCCACCAGCCGACCGTCGGCGTCCGTGATGAATACGGAATCGCCGGTGCCCAGCTGCTGGATGGCCCGCAGGCATTCGCCGAGCGAGGTGCCCGGGGGCATGGCCACCGGCTGCCGTCGCCCGACCACCATCAGGGGTTGCGAAGCGAGGGATGGAACGCGCGCCAAGACGGCGCGCTCGTTGAGGTTTGCCACGGGGGAAGTGTACCGCCCCGGGCGGGAGGACCGGCCGGAAAGCGCCATGCGGACGCCGGGCGGCCCACCTCGGGGAACACAGGCGCGCCGGGACCCGTCGCCGGTACCCTCGCTGGCGTGAACCGATCGCGGCTCGTGGGCATCGCCCTCGTCGTCATCAGCGCCATCTCGTTCGGGTCTGGGGGCCTGTTCGCCCGTCCCGCCTACGCGGCCGGGATCGACTGGCTGACCCTGATGGCCTGGCGGTTCCTCCTGGCCGCCGGCCTTGCGTGGGCGGTGCTCCTGGCCAGCCCGTCGGCGCTGCGGGCGCTGCGGACCATGCCCCGCCGCACCGTGCTGACGTCGGTGGGCCTCGGCGTCTACTACATCTCGAACACGGCTACGTACTTCGCCGGGATCGCCACGACGCCCCTCTCGCTGGCAGCGCTGATCGTCTACGTGTACCCGCCGATCGTGGCGGTGCTGGCGCTCCGGTTCGGGCGCCCGCTCGAGGGGCGACGCGCGTGGACCGCGCTCGGGATCGCGGTGGCGGGCGTGGTGCTGGCGGTGGGCGGGATCCAGGCCGACGAGATGCCGCCGCTCGGCGGCCTGCTGCTGGTGATCTCGGCGCCGCTGTTCTACTCGGTGTGGATCATCATGGCCGCCCGCCACTCGGGCGAGACCAGCGATGCGGTGGGCAGCGAGGCGGTGGGTGCCGCCAACGCCTCGGCCGTCGGCGCCGTGATGCTCAGCGCCACGGCCGTCTCCTACTGGCTGATCTGCCTGGTCCTGAACCACCCGGTGCTCCCCGCCGACATCCCGTCGGGAGCATGGCCGGGGATCCTGGGCGTGGGCATCGTCGCCGGGTTCGTCGCCGTGCAGTTCTTCTATGCGGGCGCGCAGCGCGTCGGCGCCGCCCAGGCGTCGCTGCTGTCGACGGTGGAGCCGCTGTGGACGATCGCAGCCGCGGGGATCCTGCTGGGCGAGCGGCTCGACGCGATCCAGCTGGCGGGCGGCGCGCTCATCCTGGCCGGCGTCGTGCTGTCGCAGACCGGCCCGCGCGGCGAGCCGGCCGGGCTGCCGCAGCCGACGGTGCGTCTGGGCGAGGACTAGGCCGAGCCGAGCGCCGCCCGGGCCGCCGCAGCCTGGGCCCGTGCCCCCGACGCCACCCACGCGGTGTCGGACCCGACGCCCAGGAAGCCGAA
>JAJXZZ010000461.1 GCA_021779795.1 Acidobacteriota bacterium
TCGGCGCCAGCGGCCTCGCGATCAGCCTCCGGCGCCGGTGACCCCGCGCCGCTACTTGCGGCCGAGCATGCCGTTCTTCAGGCCGGACGTGGGCGGCTTGTTGCCGAGCCAGACCGAGAAGACGGCGTGCGCGAACGGCTGGCCGGGGATCGTCAGCTTGTCCTTGCCCTTGATGGACAGCGTCGTCCCGGTCCCGGGCACGTAGGTGACCGTCATCTGCTCGCCCTTCTTCATGGGCTCGAGCGCGGCGACGAACTCGCTCACCTGGGCCTTCGGCGCGCCCGGGGCGTTGGCCGCGAACCCCTCGGTGAACGACTCGACCATCTGGTCGCGCGTCACCTCGCTGTAAATGAAGTGCATCACCACGCGCTTGGCCTCGTCCGACCGGACGATCGCGGCCGCGTCGTCGGACTTCTTCTCGAGGTAGAGCCCGCCGACGTAGATCTTGAAGAACATCTTCGTCCTGAGACCCATCCCGTTCAGCGTCAGCGTCCGGCCGCCGACCGCCACCGTGTCGGGCATGGTGACGCCCGCCAGCGTGGCCGCCAGGAGCGAGGCCGAGAGCACCGACGCGCACGCAACCGCCAGGAACGCCTTCCGCATGGTCGCCTCCTCGATAGGTGTCCGCGAGGCGCGCATCATACCATCAACGCGCCCAGGCATTATACTGGCGGCGCCCGGGCGCGGCCGGGCGGCTGGCGGATCGGCGACCCCATGATGACGGACCCCGACCTCGGGCGGGCGCTCGGCGACATCGTCGGAGACGGGCAGGCGCTGACGCGGCCGATCGACGTGGCGGCGTACGCGTGCGACGCCAGCGTCTACCGGCTGGAGCCCCGGGCGGTCGTTCGCCCGCAGACCGTGGAGCAGGTGCGGCAGCTGTTCGCGCTCTGCCGGCGCGAGCGCATCCCGCTCACGTTCCGGGCCGCGGGCACGAGCCTGTCGGGCCAGGCGGTGACCGACGGCGTGCTCGCCGACCTCTCCCGCCACTGGCGCGGGATGCAGGTGCTCGACGGCGGCCGCCGCATCCGCGTCGAGCCGGGCGTCGTCGGGGGCGCCGCCAACGCGCGCCTGCGCGCCTGCGCCGCCAAGATCGGCCCCGACCCCGCGTCGCTCCAGGCCTGCATGCTCGGCGGGATCCTGGCGAACAACTCGAGCGGCATGTGCTGCGGCGTCGCGCAGAACGCCTACCACACGCTCGAGTCGCTGGTGTTCGTCCTTCCCTCGGGCACCGTCGTCGACACGGCGTCCCCGGGCGCCGACGCCGCGCTGCGGGCCGCGGAGCCGGAGCTGGCGGCCGGCCTGCTCGACCTGCGACGGGAGATCCTGTCGCGTCCCGATCTGCGCGAGCGCATCAGGCGCAAGTACCTGACCAAGAACACGACCGGATACTCGCTCAACGCGTTCATCGACTTCGACCGGCCGGTCGAGATCTTCGAGCACCTGCTCGTCGGCTCGGAGGGCACGCTGGCCTTCATCGCCAGCGCCGTGCTCGCGACCGTCCCGGACCTCCCGGTCAAGTGCACCGGCCTGCTGCTCTTCCCCACCGTCCGCGACGCCTGCGCGGCGATCGTCCCGCTCAGGGACGCCGGGGCGGCCGCGGTCGAGCTGATGGACCGCGCGGCGCTCCGCTCGGTGGAGCGCCAGGCAGGCGTGCCGCCGGCCATTGCCGGCCTCCCGGACGAAGCCGCCGGCCTGCTGGTCGAGTTCCAGGCGGCCGGCGAGGCGGCGCGCCCCGCGCTCGAGTCGTCGGCCCTGGGCGCCGCGCGCGGGCTGCGGCTCCTGCAGCCCGCGCGCTTCACCCACGCCGCCGCGGAGCAGGCCGCCCTCTGGAAGGTTCGCCAGGGCATGTTCCCGTCGGTGGGCGCCGCGCGCCGCCGGGGCACGGCGGTGCTCATCGAGGACGTGGCCTTCCCCGTCGATCGGCTCGCCGACGCGGTGGTCGATCTCCAGGCCCTCTTCGCCCGGCACGGCTACGACGACGCGATCGTCTTCGGGCACGCGAAGGACGGAAACCTGCACTTCGTCGTGACGCAGTCGTTCAACGACCAGCCGGCCATCGACCGGTACGCCCGGCTGATGGACGACGTCGTCGCGCTCGTCGTCGGGCGCTACGACGGCGCCCTGAAGGCCGAGCACGGCACGGGGCGGAACATGGCCCCGTTCGTCGAGACCGAGTGGGGGCCCGAGGCCCGGGCCATCATGCGGCGGCTGAAGACGCTCGCCGACCCGGACGGCATCCTCAACCCGGGCGTGATCCTGAACGACGACCCGCGGGCGCACCTCGCCCACCTCAAGGACATGCCCGCGGTCGAGGGCGAGGTGGACACGTGCATCGAGTGCGGGTACTGCGAGGACCGGTGCCCCAGCCGCGATCTCACGCTGACGCCGCGCCAGCGGATCGTGGTGCGCCGCGAGATGGAGCGGCTCGCGCGCGGCGGCCGCGAGGCGGCGAGGCTCTCGGCGCTCGAGGCCGACTTCGCGTACGACGGGCTCGACACCTGCGCCGCCGACGGCCTGTGCGCGTCGGCCTGCCCGGTGGGCATCGACACCGGCCACCTGACGAAGAAGCTCCGCGCCAGGCGGCACCTCCCGGCCGGGCACCGCGTCGCGGCCCTGGCCGCGCGCCGTTTCGCCGCGACCGAGTCGCTCGTTCGGACGGCGCTGCGGGTCGGCAAGGCGGTC
>JAJXZZ010000060.1 GCA_021779795.1 Acidobacteriota bacterium
GGCACGTGCTCGTGCTCGACGTCTTCGACGAGGGCGCGCACGGACGCGACGCCGCGCTGCTGTTTCTTTCGCTCGGGCTGGCGAGCGACCGCCCTCACGTCTGGCTGCGCCTCGCGGCGCCGGCCCAGGTGCCCGGCGCCGGTCGCGTGGAATCAGGCGCCGGCGACAGCGGGCCATCGGGCGTGCGCGAAGAGGCGGCCGCCTATGCGGCCGCTGGCGCGGCAGATCGCGGGCGGCCGCTTTCCGGGACCGGCGGGGACGATCCCGGCGGCGCGGCGCCTGGACTGCCTCGGCTCGCGCGCGCCTGCGGCGCGGCGGCCGAGGCCATCGAACGGGCCGCCTCGTCGGGCCGCCACGCGCAAGCCGAGCGGCTGCTCCGCGAGTGGTGGGGACGCTTCACGCGCCGGCGGGACGACGCCGCCGGGGGCGAGACGGCGCTGGCGCTCGGCCGGCTGCTGCTCCTGCGCGGCCGTGCGGCGGACGCGAGCCGGGCGCTCGAGGACGCCCGGGAGCGCTTCGACCGCGCGCGCCTGGCCGACGAAGCGGCGGGAGCCGCGGTCTTCGTCGGCCTGGCGTGGACCGACCAGGGACGGTTCGAACCGGCCGAGGCGGCGGTCCGCGCCGCGGGCATTGCGGCCGCCAGGCTGTCGATCCCTTCGCTGGAGAAGTTCGCCAGCCTCGCCCTGGTCCGCTGCCTCTACTGGCAGGGAAGGCTGCCCGAGGCTGCCGAGTGCCTGGCCGGGCTCGCCCCCGAACTCTACGGCGCCGGCGCGCCAGGCAGCCTCGGTGATCTGTGCGCGCGCGAGCGGCTGGACGGGGCGCTGCCGGACGAGGGGCCATCCGCGTGGCGTGGGTCGTCCTGGCCGACCGGCGAGATCGGCCCGGGCGTGGCCGGGGCCTGCCTCGCGTCGCGCGTCGCCCTGGGCATGCGCGACGTGGAGCGCGCCTGGCGCTCGGCCGCGATCGCACGCGAGCGGGCCGAGCGAACCGGCGACCTGGCCGGCCTTGCGGCGGCGTGCGCCGCCAAGGCTGCCGTCGCGTGCGAGCTGGGTGACGTCGAGACGGTCCGGCGCGTCGTGGAGCGCGGTCTCGACGCCGCGCGGCGGGCTCACGCGCCGCTGCGCGCGCTCCGGCTGAGGATCGTCCTGGTCGAAGGGCTGCTGCGGGCCGGCCGCGACGCCGAAGCGCGGCGGTGGATCGAGCGCCTCGCGCGGCTCGACCCGTCGCGCCTGCCTCGCGTCGTCAGCCTGCCGCTCGAGCGCGTCATCAGGGGCGACCGCGCGCCGCGTGCGTGTACGGCCGCGGCGCCGCAGGCGAGCGCCGCAAGCCACGTCCTCGCCGAGTCGGTCGTCGACATCCTGCGCGCCTGCCAGTCGTCCGACGACGAGGCCGCGGCGCTGGCCACCGTGACGGCCCGGCTGCGCGAGCGGCTGGGCGCCGCGTCGGCGGCCTGTTACGGGCAACTGCGCGACGCGACGATCCTGCTGGCGTCCGACGGCGTGGAACATCGGGCCGAGGACGCCGCCCGGCGCGCCGTCGAAACCGGGCTGGTCATCGCGCCCGCGGCCACGCCGTCGGGGCTCGAGGCGGCGGTCCCGGTCCGCCTGGCCGGCGGTGGCCTCGGCGCGCTGGCCTTCCGGTTCGCGGCCGACAGGCCGCCCGAGTGGACGCGGATTGGGGAACTGGCCGCGACGGCCGCGGTGGCGGTCGGGCCGTCGGTCCGCGCTGCGCTCGACCGGCTGGCGCTGCCCAACCTGCCGGCCGACGCCGCCGTGGGCGAGATCCTGGGGGCGAGCGGGGCGATCACCCGGCTGCGCCAGGCGGTCCTCAAGGCCGCCGCCGTACCGTTTCACGTCGTCATCGAGGGCGAGAGCGGGAGCGGAAAGGAACTGGTGGCCCGCGCGCTGCACCGGCTTGGCCCGCGGCGCGACCGCGCGTTGTGCGCGCTCAACTGCGCGGCGCTCACCGACGAACTGGCCGAGGCCGAGCTGTTCGGGCACGCTCGCGGCGCCTTCACGGGCGCGGTGGCCGAGCGCAAGGGGCTCTTCGAGGAGGCGGACCACGGGACGCTCGTCCTCGACGAGGTGGCCGAGCTGACGGCCCGCGCGCAGGCCAAGCTGCTGCGCGCGATCCAGGAGGGAGAGGTGCGGCGCATCGGCGAGAACTTTTCCCGGCCGGTGGACGTGCGCGTCGTGGCGGCCACCAACCGGCCGCTTGGGCAGGCGGTCGAGGCGGGGGCCTTTCGGCGCGACCTCCTCTACCGCCTCGAGGTCATCCGGATCGCCGTGCCCCCGCTCCGGGAGCGCCGCGAGGATATCCCCCTGCTGGCCGCCCACTTCTGGCGCCAGGCCGCTTCGAGGGTCGGCAGCCGGTGCACGCTGTCGCCCGCCGCGCTTGCCGCGCTGGCGCGGTACGACTGGCCGGGCAACGTCCGCGAGCTGCAGAACGTCATGGCGGCGCTGGCGGTGTCGGTCGGCCGGCGGGGGAGCGTGGGCCCCGAGCAGCTGCCCGAGGCGGTCGGCGGGCTGGCGCCCGCGCCCACGGCGCAGACGATGGCGAGTGCGAGGCGCGCCTTCGAGGCCGGCGTGGTGCGGGCGGCGCTGGCCCGGGCGGGCGGCCGCCGGGCCCAGGCGGCGCTCGAACTCGGCCTCACGCGTCAGGGCCTGGCCAAGCTCATGGCGCGACTGGGAATCGACTAAAGGCCCTGAGCCCTGAGCCCTGAGCCCTGAGCCTTGAGCCTTCTTACGCCGGCGGCAGGCCTTCTTCCCACTTGGCCGCGCGGAAGAAGACCAGCACCAGGCCCGGGATCGCCAGGGCGACGCACAGAACGTAGAAGTGCACCCAGCCGGTCGCGTCCACGATGAAGCCCGCGCTGGCCGGGATGAGGGTGCGCGGGATGCCCATGAAGCTGGTGAGCAGCGCGTACTGCGTGGCGCTGAACTTGCGGTTGCACAGCCGGAGCATGAACGCCGTGAGCGCCGACGCGCCCATCCCCAGGCTGAACGTCTCGAGCGCGACGACGAAGGCCAGCGCCAGCACGTTCGGGCCGGTGAAGACGAGGACCGCGAACGCCAGCGGCGTGACCCCCTGGAACACGCCGAAGGCCATCAGGCACTTCCGGATGCTGTAGCGCGTCAGCACCGCGCCGCCCAGCAGGCCGCCGGTGAACGTGCCCCAGAACGAGATCAGCTTGTAGTAGACCGAGATCGCCTTCAGCGAGAAGCCGATCTTGATGTAGTAGGGCGTCAGCAGCGAGCTGGCCAGGTTGTCGCCGAGCTTGTAGAGCAGGATGAAGAAGAGGATCTCGATCGCCGCCGGGCGCTTCAGGTAGTCGAGGAACGGGCTGAACACCGCCTCGCGCAGGCTGTGCGGCGCGTGCACGCCGTCCTGCGGCTCGACGGCGATCAGCGTGCCCGCGACGCCGATCAGGACGAACGAGGCCAGCACCATGAAGACCTGGCTCCACGGGAGCACGTCGCCGAGGAACAGGCCCAGCACGACGCCGATGTACCGGAACCCGATCAGGTAGCCGTTGACCGCCACCGCCGACCCGAACCCCAGCTCGGACTCGTCCAGCACGTCGCGCCGGTAGGCGTCGATGACGATGTCGTGGCTGGCGCCGGCAAACGAGATGAGCGTCGCCAGGGCCAGGACCATCCGGACCGAGTGCGCCGGGTCGAACCGGCCCATCGCGACGATCGCCCCGATCATCAGCACCTGCGAGATGAGCATCCATCCCCGCCGCCGGCCGAGGAACGGGGGGACGAAGCGGTCCATCAGCGGCGACCAGAGGAACTTCCACGTGTAGGGAACCTGGACGAGGACGGCGAGGCCCACCGTCTTCAGGTCGATGCCCGACTCGGTCATCCACGCCTGGAGCACGGTGACGACGATGCCGAACGGGATCCCGGCGGCCAGGCCCAGGAAGAGGATCGTGAGCATCTTCCTGTTGAGCATTTTCCTGAGCATGGACCTCTTCCTCGCAGGGCCGCGCGCGCCGCGCGGCATCGCGCTCCGGGACGCCGACTGTTGGGCTGGGCACAACAGGAGGGCGAACGGGGGAGCTGCACCACCCCGGGCTCCGGGGAGTATACGCCGGGAGGGCCTCCGGATGCCGCCGCGCAACCCCCTTGCCGGCGGAACTTTCCGGGCGTGTTGGAGTCTAATCAATGCAGAGGACCGGGGCGGCGCCGCGGGCGTCGATCCAGCCCGAGTATTCCTGACAGCCACGGACGAAACTGTTATAGTGAGAGGAGTCGCCCAGGTGGCCGGGGAACTCACGGTGAAACGAGCGCCAGCGATCAGCTGGACCGAGGTCGGGAGTCGCGAGGCCGCGCTGATCAGTCGGTGCGCGGTCGGCGACGAGGCAGGTTGCACCGAGCTGGTGAACGAATACCAGCGGATGGTGTTCCACCTCGCGCTCCACCTGCTCGGTGACCACGACGAAGCCCTCGACCTGTCGCAGGAAGTCTTCCTCAACGTCTTCCGGACCATCGGCCGCTTCCGCGGCCAGTCGGCGCTCCGAACCTGGATCTACCGGATCGTCATCAACCAGGCGCGCAACCGCCAGCGCTGGTGGAAGCGCCGTCACCGCGCCGAGCAGGTGTCGCTCGAGGAGCGGCTCGAGCGGAACGGCGACATGCTGCCGGCGAGCGAGCTGGTCGCGCCCGACCGGATGTTCGGCCAGCGGGAACTGGCCCGCCGCATCTGGGCCGCGCTCGACCAGTTGCCGTTCGAGCAGCGCAGCGTGATGGTGCTTCGCGAGATCGACGGCTTGTCGTACGAGGAAATCGCGTTTTCGCTGGGCGTGGCCGTGGGCACGGTGAAGTCGCGGCTCACGCGCGCGCGTGAAGTGCTCAGGGCCCGGCTCAGGGAGGCGGACAGGACATGATGGCGCGAGCGTGTCGTCAGGTGCGGCGCCAGTTGTCCGCGTTCCACGACGGCGAACTGCCGGTGGGCGAGCAGATCGCCCTCCAGGCGCACCTGCGGGAATGCCCGGCCTGCGCAGCGGAGGCCCGCGAGATGGAAGATCTCGGGGCGTGCCTGCGCGCCGGGGCGGCGGCGGGGGTGAGTTCCGACGAGTGGCAGGGCCTGGCGTCGACGGTCGTGAGCCGCATGAAGGCGGAGGACGCGCAGTCGCTGAGCGGCGTGACCGGCCGCGTCTTCGAGGACATGCATTTCGTCTGGGCGGCGCTCGGCGCGACGGGCGCGACGGTGGCCTGCCTGGCCCTGATTTTCACGATTTTCTATTTCGGGATCTCCTCGCCGGCCGGGTCGAACATGAACCCGATGGTGATGAACCCGCGGATCGACCTGCCGAGCGCGGCGAGCAACGATGCGTTCCCGGCGCCGGCCGTGCTCAGCGAGGAGGACCTCGCCCTCGCGCTCGACGCCGTCGTGACGCGGGAGGGGCGCATCTCCAGGCTCGAGGTGATCCAGCCCGGCGGCGAGCAGAAGGGGCTGTCGCCCCAGGAGCGGCAGGCGGTGCTGACGCTGCTCGACGCGATCTCGAAGGCCCGCTTCCAGCCGGCGCGCTTCTCGGGGTCGCCCGTGCCGGTGGCCGTGAACATGGTCTGGCTCTATGCGAGCCTGACGGTCAAGGCCAAGATGCCGGAGATCCAGGTGCAGCAGCCGAAGCGCTCGCGGTCGAGCTCGTCGATCTCGAACCGCGTCGTGTCGCCGCGCATCCGCCTGGTGTGACCCCGGGCGGCGAGCGGGCCCGGCGCCCGATGGACATGGCGGATGCCGCAACGGCGAGCCCCGGCGGGCTCGCCGTTGCCGCGTACAGGGCGCTGCGCTACCGGCCTTTCACCGACGCGGCGTCGACCCGCGCCGTGGCGATGTTGCCCATCACGTCCATGACCCGCAGCACGATGCCCTCCGGCTGGCCGCCGACCGAGAACTCGAACGACTCGGTGCGCGAGTCGCACAGCCCGTCCTTCGGGTAGAGCGGCTGCCACCGGCCCGAGTCGACCGAGTAGTCCGCCCGCTCGATCGTCGACTGCGCGTCGGCCGCCTCGAACGACACGACCGTCTTTCCGCTCTCGCGGCGGACGTCGAGCAGGCGGATGGCCGGCGGCGTGTTGTCGACGTCGATCGCCTCGCTGTCGCTCTTGGTCGAGAGCGCCTGGGCCGGCGGGTTCGACAGGGCGTCGTTCGCCACGATGCGGACGAAATAGGTGCCGTCGGGGACCGACGTCGTGTCCCAGACGAACAGCGGGTCGGTCAGCCCGCGCTGGAGCGGCCTCCACGCGGTTTCCCCCTCGCGGCGGTAGAACAGGTCGTACTGCAGCTTGTCGCCGTTGTCGTCCTCGGCCTTCCACGCGATCGTCTGCAGGCCCTTCTGATAGATCCGCCGCCCGAGCGGGCTCGGGCCGAGGCTGGGATTGCTGGCGGCGCCGGCCGCCAGCGTCACCGGCGAGGGGCGCGTGTCGGGCCAGCCCGCCTCGAAGCCGGCGATCTCGCCTTCGCCGGTGGAATACGGCTTCTGGAACACGTTCCCCGGCGGGTAGGCGGTGATCGACGCGATGCGCGGCCGCAGGTTCCGCTGGAGGTAGGCGACCGTCACCGACGTGAGGACCGGCGAGGCCCCGCTGCCGCTCAGCACGGCCTGCCACTGGATGAATCTCGCGTTCGGGCTCTTGATCGGCTGGCCGTCGGCGTTGGTGTACGGCTCCGACCACGGGCTCCAGGTGTCGTCCGGCGTCTGGGAGTTGCCCGAGCGTGTCCTGATCTGAATCTGCGACCCGGGCGGCGTCGAGCCCTTCCAGCTGATGGTGCCCCAGGTCGAGACGGTCTCGGTGTCGCGCACGTCGGACTCGTACGTGCCGCGGCCGGCGTGGCCGGGCGACAGGCGGAACAGTTTGCCCGGGTTCGAGGTCACGTAGAACAGGTCGCCGCCGGCCGTCGAGAGGAACCGCGTGACCTGCTTGGCCGGGGCGCGCGCGGCGAGCGATACGCCGGGCGGGTCGCCGGCGATGCGGAAGATCTTCCCCTTGTCGCCGGTGGCGACGAGCAGGGCGCCGTCGTTCGCGAACGCGACGTCGTACGGGGTGTCCTCGGGCGACTCCCACACCGTGTCCCACAGGCCGTCGGGGAGGATGCGGTAGACGGCGCCTTTCGCGGTGGGCGCGGCGGTCTTGGCCTCCGAGGCCTTGGCCCCGGCGGCGGCCGACACGCCGACGTCGATCACGGTGATGCCGGAGATCTCGGTCGAGACCGACGCGACCGGCGCCTTGCGCGCCGGCGCCGGCGCCGCTTCGGCCGGCCGCTCCTCGCCTCCGGCGGTCTCCGCCGCCACGGCCACGGCGTAGATCACGCCCTTCGGGTCCACGCGCAGCGAGTGGATCTCCCGGTACGCCGACTCGAGCAGCACGAACGCGTGGCCCTCCCCGTCGATGCGGAACACCCGGCCGGGCGACTCGGTGCCGGCCAGCAGGCGGCCGGCCGCGTCGAAGGCCAGCGCGACGACGTTGGTGCAGCGCGTCTTGTAGAAGACGCTGCCCTTGCCGTCGGGCGTCACCTTGTAGATCACGCCGTTCCCGCCGGTGCCCGCGAAGACGTTGCCCGCGCGGTCGACGGCCAGCGACCAGATGTACTTGGCCTCGGGCTTGTAGAACGGCCTGGCGGCGCCCTTGGCGTCCACCTTGTAGATCTGGCCGTCCGGCGAAGCGGCGACGTACAGGCCGCCGTCCGGGGCCGCGGCGAGCGCGTGGATCTCCATCTCCGAGGCGTCGTAGAAGACGGTCGCCTTGCCGTCGGGGCCGACGCGGAAGACCTTGCCCTCGTTGCCGCTGCCGATGTACGTCGTCCCGCCCGGGCCCGCGGCCACGGACCAGAGGAACGGCGCCGCCGAGTCGTAGACCAGGGCGGTGGGCGGGCCGAGCGTGAGCCGGCCGTCGTCGTCCACGGCCAGGTTCTGCACGTCGCCCTTCATGAGGTCGGCGCGCGTCGCCACCTGCCAGAAGACCGGCGCCGACGCGGAGACCAGCGCCACCGCGGCCGACGCGAAGGCCGCCGCGAAGAGGAGAGAAGCGTTTCGGTGAGACATGCGTTGGGTGTCCGGATGCGGTCGTTTCACTGGACGGCGACCGTCAGGGTGCGCGACCCCGAGACCGCGCCGTCGATCGCGATCTCCCACTCGCCGGCCGTCGCGTTGGGCAGCGGCGAGAAGCTCCCGCCGTTGCGGTCCGACTCCATGACCGCCAGGACGGCGGGCGGCAGCGCGGACAGGCTCTCGCCGTTGATCACGGCCCCGGCGTCGGGCCGCATCAGCCGGATGTAGAGGCGGTTGTTCTTCTTCGTCTTGTTGATGAGGCGCACCAGCTCGTCGAGCCCCCGCGGCTGCGCGGTGCGGATGTCGCGGGCCTCCGTCTGGGCCAGCCGCGCGCCGTCGGTGACCGTGATCGTCAGCGATCCGGACGCGCTGGCGGGGATGTCGATCGGCACCGTGCGCGTGATCTCCTCGCCGCGGTAGGTCCGCAGCAGCAGCTTCAACGGCACGGTGGTGCCGGGGCGGACCTTGACCGCGTCGAGCCAGATGCGCTCGAGGGTGACCGTCTCGGGGCGCTCGCTCGTCGTGATGTGGAGGTCCACGCCGTCCAGCTGCACCGGCGCCACGTCGTTGCCGAGCAGCACCGTGAGCGGCGCCACCACGTAGGCGGCGGCGCCGACCGAGGGAGACTCGCCCGTGAAGACGTCCTCGAACTTCACCGCGCCGTGGTGGCGGATGTGCGCCTCGCCGGTCACGGTGAACGTCACGCTGCCGAACTGCCGCTCGTAGGAGGAGAGCGTGTTGAGGATCGAGACGTAGGTCAGCAGCGGCGTGAACAGCTGGTCGTTGACCACCTGGAAGGCGAACGTCTTGTGCAGGCCGCGGCCGGTGTCGAGGGCGATCCGGACCGGGACCATCGCGGGCCCCTGGCCGAGCGTGCCGGCGATCGCCGTGGCGCGATCCTGGCGGAACGTGCCGATCGTCGCTCCCGTCGTCGCGATCTTCATCGACGACATCAGGCTCGGCAGCAGCGTGAACACGTAGGCCCGCGTCATGGGGTACTCGGTCGTGCCCAGGTTGTACAACGGGTGGCCGAAGGCGTAGACCTCGTTCCCGTCCACCTCGGTGACCGTCCCGGTGGCCCCCATGACGAGGTCGCCGGTGACGAGGTTGACGCCGACGGCGTCGCCCGGCTGGAGGGCGGGCGCGCCGGCGGCCGGCGTCTGCGGAGCGGGGCCGCGCCCGTCGGCGCCGTCCAGCGACGGCACGAAGCCGGCGTCGCGGAGCGCGTTCGACAGGCGGTCGCCCACCGGTCCCGAGAATCCGCCGAGGGCCAGCGGCGTCGCGATCGGGCGCATCAGCGAGCCGACCCGCGCGAGGTGCGGCCCCTCGGCGCCGCCCAGGCCGTCGATGCGGATGTCGTCGGGGCTGTCGGCGAACGGGCGCTGGAACCTGAGGAACGCGTCGCGCAGCGAGGCGAGCACGCGGTCCTGCGTCAGCGGCAGGCCGAGGCGCGCGGGACCGACGGCCGCGGCGCGGGCCGGCCTCGGGCCGGCCGCCTCGATCATCTCGCCGATCGGCGTGATGCCGGCGAGCGGCTCGGTCGGGAACTGCCCCAGCGAGTACGCGACGGCGCCGAGCAGGCGGCCGTTCACGTAAACCGGGCTGCCGCTCATGCCGGCGATGACCCCCATCTTCGCCAGCGGCCCCCCCTCGAGGCGCGCCAGGATCATGTCGCGCCGGGGCCCGTTGACGTTCCGCAGCACGCCGAGGATGTGGACGGCGAACTCCTCGACCTTGTCCCCTTCGAACACGGTGCGGCCCACGCCGGTCATGCCCGGGCGCACTTCGTCCACCGTCATGTAGCGCGGCGCGGCCGCCGGCCAGGCGACCAGCGCCAGCGCCGTGATGAGGGGCAGAGCCAGATACCGGACGTTCATGAATGCAGGTCCTGAACAGGGCGGTGGACAGTGAGAGCGGATGCTCATTCATTATAGACGCCGGAAGCCGCCTCGCGGCCGATCGGGCGCGGGAGCCGGCCCGGCCGCGGGTTGACGCCGCCTTCCCGCTCTGATAACGTGACGGCATCCGGGCGAACGCGCGCGGGACACCTCATGACGACACGCCAACTCCGCTGCCGGGCCGCTGACGAACTGACGGGCGCCGGCGTTGGTGTGTACGGGACCTCGTATTGCGGCTGGTGGCGGTCTCGCCACAGCGAAGAGGAACCCGTGTCCTGAGCCGATCGCGCCTGTGACTTTGGAGAGCCTCTTCAGCCAGTTGGGTTGAAGAGGCTTTTTTCGTTTATGACCACACCGCTCATTTGCGCCACCGTGACGGCGCCGACCACCGACCAGTTGCTGGCGGCGCGCAACCGGGCCGCCGAGACGGCCGACCTGGTCGAGCTTCGGCTGGACGGCGTCCGGGATCTCGACCTGCGCCGGGCGCTGGCCGGACGCCGCACGCCGGTGCTCGTGACGTGCCGGCCGTCGAGGGAGGGGGGCGCGTACGAAGGCCCCGAGGAGCCCCGCCTGGCCATCCTGCGCGAAGCGGCCCGGCTGGGCGCCGAGTACGTGGACGTCGAGTTCGACGCCGACTTCGGGCCGATCGTCGCCGCCCGAAGCGGGCGCGGCGTGGTCCTCTCGTCCCACGACTTCGGCGGCGTGCCGGCCGACCTCGGCGCGCGGTTCGACCGGATGCGCGAGGCGGGCGCGGAGGTCGTGAAGATCGCCGTGACGGCCCGCGCGCTCGGCGACAACCTGGGCCTGCTGGCGCTGGCCGGCCGGGCGGCCGGGCCGGGCCGTTTCGCGCTCGTGGCCATGGGCACGCCCGGCCTGCCCAGCCGGGTCTGGGCCGCGCGCTTCGGGTCGTGCTGGACCTACGCGGGCGACGCCGTGGCGCCCGGGCAGGTGCCGCCGGAGCGGCTGACCGCCGAGTTCCGATTCAGATCCATCACCGCGGCGACGCGCCTTTACGGCGTCATCGGCCGGCCGGTCGCCCACTCGGTCTCGGCCGCGATGCACAACGCCGCGTTCGCGGCGGCCGGCTTCGACGGCTCGTACCTGCCGCTCGAGGCCGCCGACGCCGCCGACGCGCTCTCGTTCGCCGACGTGGTCGGCCTCTCGGGCGCCAGCGTGACGGCGCCCTGCAAGGTGGCGATCCTCGCGGGCGCCGACGAGGTGGACGAGGACGCGTCCGCGTGCGGGGCCGCCAACACGCTCCGGCGCGTGGGCGGGCGGCGGCTGGCCGGGAACACCGACATCGCAGGGTTCCTCGCGCCGCTCGACGACCGCGGCGTCGACCTGCGCGGCGCGCGCGTGGCCGTCGTCGGGACGGGCGGGGCCGCGCGCGCCGTG
>JAJXZZ010000462.1 GCA_021779795.1 Acidobacteriota bacterium
GTCGGTCACCGAGTTGCGGTTCTGCGAGATCAGGTGCTCGACGTACAGCTCGCGCGGCTGCGGCGTCGAGGCCGATCCCGACGTGTCCGTGGCGGTGATGTGATAGCGGCGCGTCTTGTCGAACGCGAGGGACGAGCGCGTGACCTCCACCTCGAAGTACGCGTCGGCGCAGCCGCCCGCCGGCACGTCGAGCGTGATGACCGACAGCGAGCCGGGCCGCAGGTTGATGTACGGGTCGCCGGTGAACAGATTCTTGCCGTCGTCCCAGGCAAACGTCACCGTGGCCGTCGTGGCGCTCGCGCCCGAGTTGCAGACGCGCGCCCCCACCGGGAAGCGGTTCGGGCCGGTCGAAGGGTCGTTGCTATCAAGGCCGATTTCGTTCCACGTCAGCGGCGTCACGGTGAGATCGGACGCCGCGTGCGCGGGAGCTGGAAGTGCCAGGGCCGCCGCGATACTAATCATGAATGGGACCAACGGGAGCCTCAAACGAAAGCTAAACGCGCAGGCGACCATGTCATCCTCCCCGACCTCTTGCGGGTCGCGGTCATCCCCCCGTCTCCCCGCAATGTCTTCCTCGTGACTTTTGATAGGATACCACCAGGGCCACCCCCCCGACAGAGCGAGTCCCGTAGCGAAAATGAGGTACCTGGTACCTCAAATTCGCTGAAGAGCGCGGCGGTGACCGCGAAGGATGGCCGCGGCGGCGGCGCGGCCGGCCTCTCCGCGCACGGCACCGCGGTACCACGCCGCGCGCAGCAGCGCGTAGCCGGAGTGCAGCGCGGCCAGGTAGAGGCGGTACGCGAGCGGCCGGAACGGGCGCAGGCGCGTCGCCGCCATGTGCTCGAGGTAGAACGGCGAGCGGGACGCCGAGCCCGTCGCCCCGCCGAGCCGGTGCACCGCGACCATCGCCGGGGAAAACAGCAGCCGCCACCCGCGGCGCCGCAGGCGCAGGCCGAGGTCCACGTCCTCGTTGTAGAGGAAGTAGCCGGGGTCGAACCCACCTACCGACCGCCACGCCTCGGGCCGCGCCGCGAAGGCGGCGCCCGGGATGAACCCGACGGTCCGTTCCCGGGCGGCCGCGCGCGCCGACGTCGCCTGGCGCACCGTGCCGGTCAGCCAGTTGATCCCGCCGCCCGCGTACCAGAGCGTCCCGCCGGCTCCCGTGAGGTACAGCGGGCCAGCCACCAACCCGACCTCCGGGCGCCGCAACGCCTGCACGGCCGCGTCGAGGTACCCGTTGGCGACCTCGATGTCGTTGTTGAGCACCACGAGCGCGTCGAACGGGTCGCCCGCGAGGGCGGCCACGCCCGCGTTCGCGCCGGCGCCGAACCCGGGGTTGCCCGCGAGCGAGACGACCTCGGCGCCGTGCCAGGACCCAGCGCCGAGCGTAGCTCCGTTGTCCACGACCACCACCCGCCGCGCGGCGCGCGATCCGTCCCGCACCAGCGCCGCGAGGCAGGCGGCGGTTGGCGCCACCTCCCCGAAGTGCACCACCACGACGGCGACCCGCCCCCCACCGGGCCCGGGCGCGCTCATTCGAGCTCCGGACCGATCGCGGCGATCCCCTCGCTCCCCTTCGGCCGCCGCACCGCGAGCATCGCCACCGTCAGGCTCGTCACGATACCCGCCGTCCACACCGTCACCGCGACCACCGCACACCCCATCGTCCCCCAGCGTGGGATCACCGCCAGGTTGGCGATCGCGCTCCCGGACAGCAGGACCGCTTGACTGATGAGCGACCAGCGTTGCCGTCCGCACGAGGCGACCACCACGCCCAGCCCCATCATCAGATAAGCGGCCGGCAGCACCCAGACGAGGACGCCCATGAGCGGCACCGACGCGAGATACTGTGGGCCGAACACGAGGGTGATCAGCGGCGCCTTGACGGCGGTCAGCGATCCGGCCACGAGCGCACCCGCGGCGGCGCCGGCGGCGGCCACAACGGCGACGTGACGGCCGCCGACGCGCCCCTCGGCCGCGAGTTTGGCGAACGTCGGGTACGCCGCGACCGCGAACAGCTGCGCCACCCCGAGCAGCCCCCACACCGGCGCCGCCGCCACCCCGTACCGCCCGATCTCCTCCTTGGCCACGCCGAACCCCGCGAGCAGGAACGTGTCGAGCCGCAGCACGGCCTGCGCGCCGAGGTTGAGCGCGAGGAACGCTGCGCCCTCGCGCGCGAGGAACGCGCGCGTCACGCCGGCGCCGTCGCCGCTCGTGAGTCTCGCGGACGCTCGCCGGATCGCGACGAGCCCCCCCGCGGCTCCGACCGCAAACGCCAGGCCGGCGCTCCACACCGGGGCCGCGAGCCACGCCAGCAGCGCGAGCAACAAGAGCGCGACCCCGAGCTCGACCGTGCGGGCGCCGACCTCCACCTCCATGCGGTCCAGCCCCTTGAACGAGGCGCCGATGCTCACCAGACCGCTCCGCAGCCAGGCGTAGGGGATGAACGCGAGCAGCGTCCAGCGCAGCGTCGGGTCTCGCACCAGCGCGGTGGCGGCGACCGAGGCCGGGACCGCCACCAGCGCCACGCGGCGTTGCCACGACCGCGACAACCGCCCGAGCGCCTTCGCGGCGGCCGGCCGGCGCGCCGTCTCCCGGATCAGCACCTCCGCCTGGCCGGCGACGAGCAGCAGCATCAGCACCATCGCGGCGCCGTACGCGACGGTGAACGCGCCCATC
>JAJXZZ010000463.1 GCA_021779795.1 Acidobacteriota bacterium
GCCCGGTGTGCGCCGCCAGCTCCTCCGTCGCGCGGCCGAGGATCCCGGCCGCGGGGACCACCGCCAGGGCGGAGGCGACGAACAGCACGGTTGGCGGTGCGCCGGCGAAGCTGCCGATGATGGCGAGGGGGGCGAGAGCGAAGAGAACGTTGAGGTACTTCACGGCCGGCGGTTCCTCTCCTTCCAGGTCGATCGCACCGGGCTCCGGCGAGCCCGCCCTCGCGCGCTCCCGGGCCCGACGAGGACGGCACGGACGCCGGCGTTCGGCCACCCGGCGAGCCACCCGTTGCCGGCGCCCAGGCGGGAGGATAGCCCAGATCCGCCGGCGGGTGTCCCGGGCGGCGCGGCGCCGAGAGCGCGCCCTGGTGCGCCCGTCGTGGCACAGAGCACGACGTGCCGGCCACAGGGTGTTCCCACGACCGGCGGTTCGTCGCCACCGCCGCTTACCTCCTGGTGCCCAACGCCATCTTGCTATTGGGCAGGCAGTCGCCGGCGTGGGGCATCCAGGGGGCGGGGCTCGCGGCCGCGTGCTAAGCCGACCTGTGGCGCCGGGCGGTGACGCGCTCGGCCCTGCTGGGTCGGCGCGAGTGGGTCTTCGCGGCGACGTCCGCCCTCGCGCTGACGGTGGTGGCCGGCGTCGGGAACGTGAACCTCCAGGTCGTGGACTACGTCAAGCACAACCTGGTCTTCCACGATCTCGTCGAGTACCCGTGGCCGCTCACCTGCCGGAACCTCGCCGCGGGCGGTTCGCTGCTGCGTTTCTAGACCGCCTACTTTCTGCCGGCGAGCCTCACCGGTAAGGTGCTCGGCCTCGCCTGAACCGCGCCGGCGTCGTTGCCAGAGGTGACGTGGTGATCGGGCAGCGCGCGGGACCCCGATGCGGCGGGTGGAAGCGCTGATCAGCGCGCCTCGACCCATCCCGGCAGGCGGTCGGCGGGAAGGAAGAGGAGGTCAGCGTGTTGATCCCGTGGCCGCCATGCGGGCCCCGGCAGCGGATCGAGGGCGCCGCTCGCCTCGCGAATGATCCAGCCGCGAAATCCACGATCGAGAAACCAACGGAGATACTCGTCGCCGCTGACGCCGGCCAGTCCTTCGATGTTGGCGGGCGAAAACTCGGTCACGACGGCGGGGCGGTGGCGCTCGACGGATACGCTCATCCCGCGCAGGACCAGTGGCTCGGAACCCTCCACGTCGATCTTCAGGAGGTCGATCGGGACAGCGCCGAAACGATCGTCCCAGCGTACTGCGGCAACCGTCGTAAACGCCGGCGCGGGACCGTGGACCAGCGGATGCAGCGCCTCGGCGTTTGGGTGCGTGAAGCGGGCGCCGGAGTTGCCGACGTTGCCGAGATCGGAGAGCGTCACGGTGCCGTTGCGGTCGGAAAGCGCCGCCTCGACGACATCGACGGGTGCGGCGCCGGAGAGCAACGAGCAGCTCTGGCGCAGCAGGCGTGCGTTGTCGGGGTCGGGTTCGACCGCCACGACGCGGCCAGCGGGACCGGCAAGCACCGCGGCATGCAGCGCGTGGAACCCGACGTTTGCGCCGACGTCGACCACTGTGCTCCCGGGGTGGACGAGCTTCGGCCACAGCGCCGCGACGTGCGGCTCCCACACCCCCGAGCGCAGGATCTCCGCGCCTGGCCCGTGATCATCCCCGCGTACCAGCACGCGGAAGCGATCCCCCATCGCCGGCGCCAGGACAGCCGCGCGCGGTCCCAACCAGGCGCGTGCCAGCGACGCGCGCAGGGCGCCGCGGAAGCCCCCCAGTCGAACCTCGCCGAGGACACGCTCACGCTCGGCCGGCGGGGTGCCGCACCCGGTGGCCACCCGCGTCAACACACTGACCGCCTGGGCTCGGGCCGCATCACGCAGGGTCGCGAGCGGGCCGCGTCGAACGTTGTGCCGGTGGCCCATCACGAGTTGCCGCCGTCACCAGGCACGTTGGTTCCGTGTCACCGAGGGCGATGGTAGCGCGAGCCAGGGCGCTGTCAAGGCGGTCTCCCTGGGGAGGACGCGGTTCGCGGGGAGGAACCCGGCCACTGGGGGCCACCCACGGCCGGAACCCGGCCAACGGCGCCGGGAGCGGGACGGACTTCAGTGCTGCATCGGCGGCGTGGCCGGACAGCTCGCCTCGACCCACTTGCCCTTCATGGAGATCTGGTTGGTCAGGTAGGGATCGGCGTCTCCCGCCTGGTACACCTTGAGCTTCCCCGAGGCCGTGAAGTCCTGGCGGTCGACCAGGTGGAAGGTGCCCTTGCCGCTCATCCGCATCCCGTCTTTCTTGCTGGTGCAGTCGCCCTCGGCCAGCACGGTCTTCGCGTCGATCGTCGTGGCATCGTCCTTGACGCAGGTCCACGTCTCGTTCCCGTTGCCGAGCGCGAAGTGGTCGCTGTGGTGTAGCTCGTTCTCGGTGACGCAGCTGGTGTAGGTGATCGTCCTCGGGCCCCGCTGCGCCATGGCGAGGAACGCGGCACGCTGCTGCGGGGTCGCGTGGGCGAGCGCCGCGGGGGTCATCTGCGACATGCCGCTCATGTCGCTCGTCAAGTCGATCCGCCACAGCCCGGTCTTCATGTCGAACGTGTGCAGGTCACCCGCCGGGCACGACGGGCATGGGGTGGCCGCAGGCTGGGGCTTGGTGACGTGCGGCTTCGTCGGCTTCATCTTGGTGCCGCCCA
>JAJXZZ010000464.1 GCA_021779795.1 Acidobacteriota bacterium
TCGATCGCGCGCTCGTAGGCCGCGGCCGCCTCGTCGAGGCGCCCCGCTGCGGCCGCCCGGCGCGCCGCCTCCAGCGAGTGCTGCTCGCGCCGGAACGTGAGGACCTCGAGGCGGCGGCGGACGTCGGGCATCGAGGCGTCTACGGCCAGCGCCGCCCGGAGATCCCGGATGGCGTCGTCGAGCCGGTCGGCGGCGGCCAGCGCGTCCCCCCGCCCGACCAGCGCCGGCACGTAGCGCGGGTTCGGGCCGAGCGCGCGCCCGAAACGGGCGATGGCGTCGGCGTAGTTCCTGTCGGCCAGGCTGACGTATCCCAGGGCGGCCTCGGCGGGATAGAACCCGCGGCCGGCGCGGAGCGCCGCGGCGAACGCCTGGCGGGCGCGCGCCGTCTCTCCGGCCTGGAGCATCTGCCAGCCCTCCTCCAGCCGCGCGGCCTGCCGCCCCCGCGCCAGCCGCGGCGGAGGCGCCGGGTAGACGAAGTCCGGGTAGCGGGGCGCAGACACCACGGGAAGCGGAGCCGTGGCCGGCGCGCACGCCGACAGCGCCAGGGCCGCCAGCAGCGTCCCGGCCACGAACAGTCCCACCCGCGCCCGTGCGTCAGTCGTCATCCTCGGCTCCCCGCTGCAGGCGGTCCCACCACCGCCGCGGCACCTCCGCTTCCACCCGCACCCGCCCGTCCTGCTCGATCTGCTCCTCGACCTTCCCGAAACGGTACACCTGCGCCAGGAGCGCCCGGTCGGCGTCCACGGACAGGTTCAGCGCGAGCGACACGCGGCGCGCGTCGAGGCCGAGCCGGGCCGAGACGGCGTCGAGCAGCTCCGCGCGGCCGAACCCGGTCCTGGCCGAGATGCACAGGCCGTCGGGCTCCCGGCGCTGCAGCCGCTCCACCTCGGCCTCGTGCAGCCGGTCGCACTTGTTGAACACCTCGAGCCAGGGGACGCCGGCCGCCCCCACTTCCTCGAGCGTCCGCCGGACCGCCTCCACCCGGTGCTCCATGCCCGGCTCGGCCGCGTCGATCACGTGCAGCAGCAGGTCGGCGCCCACGACTTCTTCGAGCGTCGCCCGGAAGGCCGCGACGAGCGTGTGGGGCAGGCGGTCGATGAAGCCGACGGTGTCCGACACCAGCAGCTCCCGGTTGTCGGCGAGCCGCACCCTGCGGACCAGCGGGTCGAGCGTGACAAACAGCGCGTCCGACGCGGTCGCCTGCTCGCCGGCGAGCAGGTTGAACAGCGTCGTCTTGCCGGCGTTGGTATAGCCGACGAGCGCCACGGTCGGGACCGACGCCTTGCGCCGCCGCTCGCGCAGCTGGCTCCGCCGCCGACGGACCTCCTCGATCTGGTCGGACAGCCTGGAGATGCGCTGGCGGATCTTCCGCCGGTCCGACTCCAGCTTGGTCTCTCCCGGGCCGCGCGTGCCGATGCCGCCGCCGAGGCGCGACAGGTAGTCGCTCCCGCCGACCAGCCGCGGCAGCAGGTACTTGAGCTGCGCCAGCTCGACCTGCAGCTTCCCTTCCCTCGTCCGGGCGCGTCCGGCGAAGATGTCCAGGATCAGCTGCGTGCGATCGACGACCTTCAGCCCGAGCCGGGCCTCCACCTGCCGCAGTTGCGCCGGCGTCAGCTCGTTGTCGAAGACGACCAGGTCCACGTCCGACTCGTCGCACGCGGCGGCCAGCGACGCCAGCTTGCCGCTGCCGAGAAACGTCGCCGGGTCGGGGCGCGAACGTTCCTGGAGCGCGCGCAGCGCGACCGTCGCCCCGGCCGTCGTGGCGAGCCCTTCCAGCTCGTCGAGCGACCGTTCGGCGTCGGCGCGCCGCACGGTCCCCGAGATCAGGCCCACCAGCGCCGCGCGCTCGGACCTCACACCGCCTCCCTCACGTCCGCGAACGGAATGGCCCCGGCGCGAACCAGCCGAGGGGCGGCGCCCCTCGCGTCGACGATCGTGGACGGCAGGCCGCCGGGCGCCGCGCCGGCGTCGAGCACGAGATCCACCGGCTCGCCAAGCGAGGCCAGTGCCTCGTCGGCCGTGGTCGGCGCCGCGCCGCCCGAACGGTTCGCGCTCGTGGACACCACGGGATAGCCCAGCGCCGCGGCGAGGCCGCGGGCCACCGCGTGGCCGGGCACGCGCACGGCCACGGTCGCGGACTCGCCGGCCACCGCCGCGGCCACCGCGTCCCCGACCTCCACGAGCAGCGTCAGCGGACCCGGCCAGAAGCGGTCCGCGAGCCGGCGCGTCAGCGGGGAGAGGCGGCCCAGGGAGCGCTCCACCTGTTCCAGGCCGGCCGCGACGAGCGGCAGCGGCCGCCCGGCCGCCCGCCCCTTGACGCCGAACACGCGGCCGACCGCGTCCGGGTCTCTCGGATCGGCGGCCAGCGCGTAGAGTGTGTCGGTCGGAAAGACCACGAGGCCCCCGGCCAGCAGCACCGCGGCGGCGCGCTCGAGAGCGGCGGGCGCGGGATCGGTGGGCGACACGGTCAGCCTGTGCACAGCGTTCACTGTATCATCAACCGCCGAGCGGCCCGCGCCCGTGCGGCGGGGCGCGGGCGCCGGGAAGCGGCGGCGGTCAGCGCGCGGACGCGCGCTCGCCGGCGAAGGGAGGCAGCACGCAGCGCGTCGGGCGGTCCTCGCGGTACCCCAGCACGTAGTCGGCCTGCATCAGCTTGTGGATCTCGCGCGTCC
>JAJXZZ010000465.1:0-1907 GCA_021779795.1 Acidobacteriota bacterium
GTGATGTGGATCGTCTTGGCCCCGCGCGTCGGGGGCCCCTCGGCCCAGGTGCCGCGGAGCCGGATCGACCCGCTGCCCGTCTTGTAGATCTCCTTCAGCTCGTCGGGCGAGTTGAGCACCTGCCCGCCGGTCGGGAAATCGGGCCCCTTGACGTAGCGGCACAGCTGCGCGCTGCTGAGGTCGGGGTTGTCGAGCAGCTTGACGAGCGCGGTGCAGACCTCGTGCAGGTTGTGCGGCGGGATCGACGTGGCCATGCCGACGGCGATGCCGGTGGCGCCGTTGACGAGCAGGTTCGGCAGGCGCGCCGGCAGGACGACCGGCTCGGTCTTCGTGCCGTCGTAGTTCGGGCGGAACGCGACGGTGTCCTGGTCGATCTCCGACAGCATCTCGTCGCTGATCCGCGCCAGGCGGCACTCGGTGTAGCGCATCGCCGCCGCCGCGTCGCCGTCGAGGGATCCGAAGTTGCCCGACCCGTCCACCAGCGGGTAGCGCAGCGAGAACGGCTGCGCCATCCTTACGAGCGTGTCGTAGAGCGCCGCGTCGCCGTGCGGGTGGTAGCTGCCCATCACGTCGCCGACGACCTTGGCGCACTTGCGGTGCTTGGCCGACGCGGTCAGGTTCTGCTGCCACATCGTGTAGAGAATGCGGCGCTGCACCGGCTTGAGGCCGTCGCGCACGTCCGGCAGGGCGCGCGAGGTGATGACCGAGAGCGCGTAGTTGAGATAGCGGGCCTGCGCGGCCTCGTGCAGCGCCACCGCGTCGCCGTGGCCGTCGTCGCCGCCGGCGCCGCGCGGCCCGAGCGGCGGCCAGGTCGGCACCTGGCCCGCGGGTCCCTTCACGTATTCCTCGAGGTCGAACAACGACTGCGACGGCTGGCGATCCTTGTCCTTCGACACCCTGCGGCCCCTCCAAGGGCATCGATTCTAGAACAACTCCCTGACGCGCGCCTTCACGACCTTCCCCATCGCGTTGCGGGGCAGGTCGCCGACGCTCGCCAGCCGGGTTGGCAGCTTGTAGGACGCGAGCCTCGGCCCGGCAAACGCCCGGAGCGACTCCAGCGTCACGCCGGCGCCCGGCGCCGCGACGACGGCGGCCGCGACGCGCTCGCCCCACTCCTGGTCGGGCACGCCCACGACGGCGCACTCCCGGACGGCCGGGTGCAGCCGCAGCACGTCCTCGATCTCGAGCGCGGACACCTTGTAGCCGCCCGTCTTGATGATGTCCACCGACAGCCGCCCGAGGATCCGGTACGACCCGTCCTCGCAGGCCGCGACGTCGCCCGTGCGGAACCACCCGCCGCGGAACGCGTCGCGCGTCGCCTCGGGGCGCCCCCAGTACTCCAGGAACACGCCGGGCCCGCGGACCTCGATCTCCCCCGGCGTGCCGGGCGGCACGACGCCGCCCGCCTCGTCCACCAGGCGCACCTCCACGCCAGGCAGCGGCGCACCGACGTGCCCGGGCCGCCGCTCCCCCGCCAGCGGGTTCGACAGGGCCATCCCGATTTCGGTCATGCCGTAGCGCTCGAGCAGCACGTGCCCGGTGGCGGCCCGCCACCGTTCGAGCAGCGGCACGGGCAGCGCCGCCGAGCCCGACACCATCAGGCGCAGGCGCCCGCCCGCGGACGACCACGCTGCCCGGTCGTCGGCCGGCGCCGCCTCCCACGCCGCCAGCAGCTTCGCGTACATCGTGGGGACGGCCATCAGCAGCGTCGGCCCGCCGGCGGCCAGCCGGCGCCACAGGCGGGCGGCGTCGAACGGCCACAGGAACTCGCAGACCGCCCCGGACCAGAGGGCGCAGCCGAGCACGTTGACGATCCCGTGCACGTGATTGAGCGGCAGCACCTCGAGCGCGTGGTCCTCGGCCGTCCAGCCCCAGGCGCCGACCAGCGTCGCGAACTGCGCCTCGAT
>JAJXZZ010000465.1:1917-2671 GCA_021779795.1 Acidobacteriota bacterium
ACCACGCCCTTCGGCCGGCTGGTCGTGCCGCTCGTGAAGAGGATCATCGCCCGGCGGTCGGCCGTCACCTCCGGGAGCGCGATGTCCGGCCCGGGCGATCCGGCCGGCGCGGCCCCGCCGACCAGCCGCGCCCCGTGCGCCGCGGCAATCGCCCCGAGCGGCCCGTCGCCGCCGTCTCCGACGACGATCGCCGCCCCGGTGTCCTCGACAACGTGCTCCCACTCGGCGGGCGCCTGCGACGCCGACAGCGGCACGGCCACGCCGCCGGCCCGCCAGATGGCCCACTGCCAGGCGACGTAGTCGATGCCCGGCGGCCGCAGGAAGACGACGCGCGCCTCCCGGAGGTCCCGGCGCCCGTCGAGCAGCACCGCCGCCTCGGCCGCCGACCGGTCGAGCAGCTCCCGGTACGTGAGCGCCCCCTCGGCGCCGACCAGGGCCCTCCGATCCGCGAACCGCGCCGCCCGCTCGACCAGCCGCACCCCCGCCATCTCGCTCCTCCGCCGGCGCGCCTACTGGATGAAGGCGAACCCGAGCGACGACGCCAGCCGGTTCACCGCGGCGAGGTCCTGGTCGAGGATGGCCTGGAACCGGGCCTGGTAGCCGTCCAGCTCCTTGCGCTGCTCGGCGTAGACCTCGCGGTCGCCCTGCGTGGGCGCGCCGTCGCCTTCGACCACCCACGTCATCAGCGGGCTCAGGCGCGAGTACAACTTGGTCCCGCCGCGCTGCGCGAGGATGTCGTAGACGACCGTGGCCT
>JAJXZZ010000466.1 GCA_021779795.1 Acidobacteriota bacterium
TACACCAACAACAGCCGGACGCTCGAGCCGAAGGGCGGGGCGGCGGCGACCAAGTGGATGTGGAAGTGGATCGCGTGGCTCCAGGACGCGCTGCTGACGGCGTCCTTCTTTGCCTGAGGGCGGGCGGGGCGATATGGTGCTGAACGCTGTTCGCGACGGGATCGGGCGCGTCAACCGGGCGCCCGCGGTGCTGGTGAGCGTGCTGGTCCTCACGTTCCTGCTGGCGCTGCCGCTCGGCCTGGTGCTGCGCGGGATGATCGCCGGCAACCTGGGGTCCAGCCTGGCGGCCGAGACGGCGGCCAGCGGCGTGAACTCGGACTGGTGGGAGACGTTCTCGTCGCAGGCCACGGGCCTGGGCGTGACGTTCACGCCGCGAATCATCGGCGTCGCCGGCACCTGGTCCAACATCGGCGCGGTGCTCGACGCGCAGCCGCAGGAACTGGTGATCGTGGCGGCGGCGGTCGCCTACCTGCTGCTCTGGACGTTCCTGCTCGGCGGCATCCTCGACCGCTACGCGCGCAACCGGCCGACGCGCACGGCGGCGTTCTTCTCGGCCTGCGGCGTCTACTTCTTCCGCTTCCTGCGCCTGGCGGTCGTCGCGCTGGCCGGCTATTACGTGCTGTTCGTCTTCGTGCACGGCTGGCTGTTCGACGGGATCTACCCGTGGATCACGCACGACTGGACGGTGGAGCGCTCGGCGTTCTTCGTGCGCCTCGGCCTCTACGCCGTCTTCGGCGCCGCGCTGCTCGCCTTCAACCTGTGGCTCGACTACGCGAAGGTGCGCGCGGTCGTGGAGGACCGGCGGAGCATGGTCGGCGCGCTGCTGGAGGCCTGGCGGTTCATCGGCCGCAACCCGGGACGGGCGATCGGGGTCTACCTCCTCGACGGCCTCCTCTTCGTCGTCGTCATCGGCGTGTACATGGCGATCGTGCCGGGGGCGGGATCGACCGGCTGGTCGATGTGGCTCGGGATCGCCCTGAGCGAGGCGTACGTGCTGGCGCGGCTGTGGGTGAAGCTGGTGTTCTGCGCGTCGGAGGTGTCGCTGTTCCAGTCGCTGCTCGCCCACGCGGGCTACGCCGCCGCCCCGGTTCCCACGTGGCCGGAATCGGCGACGGTGGAGGCGATGGATGGACAGTGACGGAGACGGCGACACTGTAGTGGTCAGTGGTCAGTTGTAGTGGCTAGTGGCCAGTGGTCAGTTGTAGTGGCTAGTGGCTAGTTGCTAGTGGTTAGTGTGTCACGCGTGACAGACTAGCCACTGACCACTGGCCACTAGCCACTACAACTGACCACTGACCACTGACCACTACCGTCCTAAACCTTGTAGTACTTCCCAATCCCCCACGCCAGCGCGTTGGAGGGGAGCAGGCGCTTGAGCAGCAGCGCCAGCTTCTCGGAGGCCGGGCCGACGGCGTAGCGCACGCCGGGCGAGCGCATGGTGATGATGCGGTAGACGAGCCGGGCGACGGCCTCGGGCGTGGCGCCGTGGGTTTCGTCGTGCTCCATGACGGCGAGCGCGCGCGCCTGGCTGGCGGCGTAGGCGGGGTCGGCCGACTGGCGCGTCATCCGCCGCGCCGCGGTGAACCCGGTCCGGAAGTCGCCGGGCTCGACGAGCGTGACGTGGATGCCGAACGGGGCGACCTCGGCCCGCAGCGCCTCGGTGAACCCCTCGATCGCGAACTTGCTGGCGCTGTAGAGCGCCTGGAACGGGATGCCGATCTGCCCCGCGATCGAGCTGACGTTCAGGATGCGCCCGCTCCCCTGCCGCCGCATCGCCGGCAGGACGGCGCGGCACACGCGCATCATCCCGAAGAAGTTGGTCTCGAGCTGTTCGTGCGCCTCGTCCATCCCCGTCAGCTCGACGGCGCCGGCGATGCCGAAGCCGGCGTTGTTGACGACGACGTCGAGGCGCCCTTCGGCGGCGAGGACGAGGCCGACCGCTGCCTCGACCGACTGGTCGGACGTGACGTCGAGCGGGATCATCCGCGGCGCGGGCCCGGCGCTCCCGCCGCCGGCCGCGGCCTCGGCCGGCGGCGCGTGGCGGCTCGTGCCGTAGACCCTGAAGCCGCGCGACACCAGGTGCTCGGCGCACGCCTTGCCGATGCCCGACGAGGCGCCGGTGACGAGCACGACGGGCGGACGCGATGCGGCGGCGTTCGGCATGGTCGGCGCCCCTCTCAGGCGATCATCGCCCGCACGGCCTCGACGATGTGCCGGGCCGAGATGCCGAAGCGGTCGAGCAGTTCGGCCGGCTTGCCGCTGCGCGGGATCTCGCGCACGGCGAGGATCTTGACCGTGGCCGCGCCCGACGTGGCGGCCGCGACCGCCTCGCCGATGCCGCCGCCGGCGTAGTGGTCCTCGACGGTCACGATCCGGCCGCCCGTTTCGGCAGCCGCCTTCGCGAGCGTCGCCGCGTCGATCGGCTGGACGGAATAGAGGTCGATGACGCGGACGCGGATCCCCGCCTTCGCCAGCTCGTCGTGCGCGGCGAGCGCCTCGAACACGGTCACGCCGGCGCCGACGACGGTGGCGGCGTCGTTGGCGCTCGAGCGCAGCACCTTGCAGCCGCCGACCGGGAACCGCTCGTCGGGGCCGTAGACGACCGGCGTCTTGGGCCGCGACGTGCGGATGTAGGCCATGCCGTCGTGGTAGGCCGCCTCGACGACCAGG
>JAJXZZ010000467.1 GCA_021779795.1 Acidobacteriota bacterium
GCGCCCGGCGTCACGCGGGCTGCGGGGCGGCGACGGCGGCGGGCAGCGCGACGCGCAGGACCTCCTCGAGCGTGGACGCCGGCACGAAGCGGATCGACCGCCTCACCTCGTCGGGCAGCTCGGCCAGGTCGGGCTCGTTGCGCTCGGGAAGGACGAACGTCTTGATCCCGTGGCGGCCGGCGGCCATCACCTTCTCGCGGATCCCGCCGACCGGCAGCACCAGGCCCGTCAGCGTGATCTCGCCCGTCATGGCGACGTCCGGCTGCACCGGCTCCTTGCGGATGGCCGACAGGATGGCGGTCGCGATGGTGACGCCGGCCGACGGGCCGTCCTTCGGGATCGCGCCGGCGGGCACGTGGACGTGCAGGTCGTGGCGCTCCATGAACGCGGAGTCCACGCCGAACGCGCTCGCGTTGGCGCGGATGTGGCTCACGGCGGCCCGCGCGGACTCCTGCATCACGTTGCCGAGCTGGCCGGTCAGGATGAGGTTCTCGTGGCCGCCGGGCAGCAGCGTCGCCTCGATGAAGAGGACGTCGCCGCCGGTTTCGGTCCAGGCCACGCCGGTCGCGACGCCCGGCCTCGACAGCCGGAACTCCACCTCGCCGTGAATGCGCGGCGGTCCCAGGTACTCGGGCAGGTCCGCGGGGCTGACCGTCACGGGCAGGAAGCCGGCGTGCGTCGTCTCGGCGGCCCCGGCGACGCGGGCGGCCACCTTGCGGGTGATCGTGCCGACCTGGCGCTCGAGGCCGCGCACGCCGGCCTCGCGCGTGTACTGGTCGATCACGGCGCGCAGCGTCTCGTCCGGCAGGGCGACGGCCGAGGCCGGCAGGCCGTGCTCGGCGATCTGGCGCGGGATGAGGTACCGCCTCGCGATGTGGACCTTCTCCTCCTCGGTGTAGCCGGCGAGCGAGATGATCTCCATCCGGTCGAGCAGCGCCGGGTGGACCGTGCCGAGCTGGTTGGCCGTGGCGATGAACAGCACTCTCGACAGGTCGTAGTTGATCTCGAGGTAGTGGTCGCGGAACGTGTTGTTCTGCGCCGGGTCGAGCACCTCGAGCAGGGCGGCCGCCGGGTCCCCCTGGAACCCGACGCTCAGCTTGTCCACCTCGTCCAGCATGAAGACCGGGTTGGCCGACCCGGCCTGCTTGATCGCCTGGATGATGCGGCCGGGCAGGGCGCCGATGTACGTCCGCCGGTGGCCGCGGATCTCCGCCTCGTCGCGCACGCCGCCGAGCGAGAGGCGGACGAACTTGCGGTTCATCGCCCGGGCGATCGACTGGCCGAGCGACGTCTTGCCGACGCCCGGGGCGCCGACGAAGCAGAGGATCGGGCCACGCATGTCGTTCTTCAGCTTCCGCACGGCGAGGTACTCGACGACCCGCTCCTTCACCTTGTCGAGGTCGTAGTGGTCCTCGTCGAGGACGCGCCGGGCCTCGACCGGGTCGAGCCGGTCCTCGGTCGTGACGTTCCACGGGATCTCGAGCACCCAGTCGAGGTACGTCCGGATCATCTGGTACTCGGGGGAGGCGGGCGTCATCCGCTCGAGCCGCTCGACCTCGCGCAGCGCCGTCTTGGCGACCGGCTCGGGGAGGCCGGCCTTGCCGACCCGCTCGCGCAGCTCCGCGGTCTCGGCGCCTTCCTTCTCGCCGAGCTCCTCCTGGATCGCCTTCAGCTGCTGGCGCAGGTAGTACTGCCGCTGCGCGTCGGTCATCTCCTGCTGGGCCTGCGACTCGATCTTCCCCTTGAGCTCGAGCAGCGCGATCTCCCGGTTGAGGACCGCCGACACGGCCTGCATCTTCGCGACGAGCCGGTCCTCCTCGAGCAGCTTCTGCTTGTCCTCCGGCTTCATGTCCAGCAGGCTGCCCAGCAGGTAGACCAGGCGCAGCGGGTCCTCGATGCTCATGACCATCGCGCGCATTTCCTGCGAGAGCCCGGACGTCAGGTTCATCGCCCGGTCGATCAGCTCCTTGAGGCTGCGCACGTAGGCGTCCACCTCGATGCTCTGCTCGACCTGCTCGGGCCGCGCCGTGACCGCCGCGGTCATCACCGCGTCGGTCCGCGACACCACCGCCGCCGCCCGCGCGACGCCCTCGATGATCACGTGCACGCCGGCCGGCGACTTCGCCATCTGGCGGATCACGCCGACGGTCCCGACGCCGTACACGTCCCCGGGCTGCGGATCGTCCGACTCGTCGCGCTGCAGGGTCAGGAACAGCATCCGGTCGGCGCCGAGCGCGCGGTGGACCGATTCGATCGAGAGCGGGCGATCGGCGGCGAGCGGCTGGAGCGTCAGCGGGAACAGCACGCCGTGGCGAAGCGGCAGCACCGGCAGTTCCGAGGGCAAGGGGACAGTGGGCGTCGTGGCCATGGATTCATTCTCGCACAGTCGGGATCGGCGGGTCGGCGGGCCCGCGCGCCCCGGTCACTCGTGCCACGGCTCCACGTGCTGGCCCGCCGGCTTTCGGAAGGCGAACACCCCGACGATGCCGACGAGAAAGCCCGCGACGTGGGCCCAGAAGGCGATGCCGCCCTGGCTGGCGGCGGTCTCGGCGATCGACCCGGCCCCGCTCGCCAGCTGCATCAGGAACCAGAAGCCGAGGAAGAAGAGCGCCGGGATCTCGATGATGTCGACGAAGATGAACACCCAGATCAGCGTGAGCA